>JADFKH010000039.1 GCA_022565025.1 Pseudomonadota bacterium | reverse complement strand
ACTGGTGGGCTCGATGTAGACACCAGCGTGACGCTTTATGTTCCACAGCAGGTAATCCAGGCCGCCGGTAAAAGTCATAGCAGCTTTGAGAAGGCGCAAAAAGGAGAGAACCTTGCCCTGCATCCGCCTGAACCACCAACTGGCCTTAGCGCAGCGCCTGGTATTTTCACTCGTCGCGTTGATGAATTTTCCTTCCTGTTCAGCTTTCTCGAAAGCCAAGCCCTGCCCCGCCAGGGCGGTGGTGATTGACGTGTAATAATCAGGCCAGAAACTAAACAGCTTATGTGCATGCCCCGGAGGTTCGGAACGGAGTTCGCACTGGTAACTCAGACTGAGACCTCGAGTCCACACATCCTTTGCACTGAAAGTATCCGCCAGAGTGGGTACGACCCTGCGGGTAAAAGATACTGCAGCCGTCCCCACTGCGCCAATCAACCGTCGTTTCGTGAATTCATCCCGGCACCAAAGTATCCCGCAGGGCTGGGCAAACCGACCCCAGAAATAGGAATGAAAATCAGACCGGACCGCGTATTCAAATCGATCCATTGTCAGCAAGGCGTACTTGGCGCGAATTTCATCCGGTGGTGAACCGGATTGAATCTGGTACACATTGGGCGGCAGCGCCTTCGCCAACCAGCCATGCCACGCTTGGGGCATGGAGCCGTAGCTGTCCAGCAGCACATAGAAGTCCAGCAAGGTGTCGCGCTTGCCACGCAGGTAGGAGCCGTAAATCAGGACCGCCAACAGACCGGTCCCATACCGGTCCTGAATCTGCGCCAGCAACTGATCTCTTGGTTCATCCGGAAAGTCGCAGCTACTGGACAGTTGGGCCGAGACCAGATTGTTTAAACGGTCACTGGGACTAAGCTCCATAAGCGCCCCGCGTGCTTGAGAACAGACGGAAGGCTCGTGCATTGCGCCCCTGGGTAACGGAATCCGAATTCAGCCAGGAATCCAACGGTCCCTGGGTCAATCGGCTGAAACCCCCTTGCAACAGGCGCACAAACAGTACCATGGTGGTCAGCACAGTCCAGCAAGTTACCGCGATAAAACCCCAGTCCCCACGCCCGATGATCGCGCTCACCGTCAGAATGATCATGCAGGGGTTTCGCCGCGCCGTGACCAGGCGGAAATAAGCATCAAATGGCCTCCAGGTGAAGACATTGCAGTTACCCAGCAGGGGAAACAGGCCTTCCACCATACGACCGGCAACATAAGCGATCACGATCATCCAGTACATATCCACCCGGTCAAATCCCATCACGGGGTGGAACCCACGCAAGGACATACCCCAGAATATGTACCAGAACGGCGGGTGAAACAGGTCGATCAAATGATCAAACAGATGTCCGAATTTGCTGGACTGAACGGTCACGCGCGCCAGCTTGCCATCTACGGTATCGAGAAAGGTCATGATCCAGGCGGCGGCAAGTCCGGCCAGGAAATGACCATGGAGGAACAAGTAACCCGCAGCGATGACGAGCACAAATCCCACACTGGTCACCATGTTAGGTGACAGCCTGAGATTTGCCGCAGCGTGAACAGCCGCCCTGGCTGGGCGGGGCCACACGAATTTTGTGACCAGATCGGTTATGCCCTTGTAGGCATTGCCGTACAGCAGGTTTTCCATCTCCTGTTTTTTTTCCTCACAAACTGGCTGCAGCAATGGCGTTTTTGCGCTCAGCAGCGCTTGATCGAAGGCGGCAAGATCGTCCGGAGCAATGTACGCCAGAGTGTCCGGCGGGGTTGCAGTACGCCCTTGGATGTAATCCTGGCAGGAAGAGGCGAGATCAGAGTCTACGATCACAGCCGCAGGCAGACCGTCACCGGGGTGTGTCAGTACCGTATTGTGCCGTTGCAACAGGCCTGCAAGCGTCCGAATTTCGAACAAAAAATGACCGTTCATAAGCAGGACGCGCCCTGAAGTTGGCATTTCACTTCCTTGCTTGATGAGTTCAACACCTCCGATCGCCTGCAACTGGCGGCTTATTCGTTCTCGTGATGAAAGCCCCCACAACTTCACCGGAGATTCTTCAAGTACAAGGGCGTGCGTGATCATTCGTATTGCTCACTTTTCTAAAGGCTCATTGCTGGTGCAATCTGCTGGCCAGTCGATTATAGTCAGCCTGCTAATTTCCGGCAAAACTCCAGCCCGCATAGTGCATGAGTTTTGCTGAACTTTAATGATTATTTAAAAATTTCATGCGCCTGATTCAACTCACAGACCCACACTTGAGCAGCCTGGAGTCGGTCAGCTTCCTGAGTGTGCAAGGAAAACAGAAATCCGGCTACCTTTCCTGGTATACGAAGCGCCGATACATCCATCGACCTGAAATTCTCGAGCGGCTCACCCAGGCCGTGCATGATGAATCTCCCGACCAGATACTGCTGACCGGTGACCTGGTCCATATTGGCCTGGAAGATGAAATAATTGAAGCAGCGCGTTGGTTGCGACGGCTGGGCGCCCCGGAACAGGTCATGTTGATACCGGGTAACCACGATAATTATGCACCTGATTCACTGGCTGCCATGAATCGCCACTGGGGTGATTATTTGCCCGCACAGGACGCGGGAAGCAGTGACTATACCGCCGCTTACCCGGTCGTGCGTACAACCGGTGGTTTGCGCTTAATTGGTGTTAGCACAGCCTGTGTAACCCGGATTTTTTCAGCAGAAGGTGAGTTGGGCAAGGCGCAATTGGCCCGGCTTCGGGACGCCCTGATCGGGCCAGTATCCGGCCCGTCAGGTGCATCTCCCAAGCGGTCTGAGTTCACCTGCCTGCTGATCCACCACCCGCCCCTGCCGGGAATGACAAAGCAGCGTAAAGCCTTACGGGATGCCGCGGATCTGCAACTTGTGATCGAGGAACAGCGCCCTGACCTGGTCCTGTATGGCCACATCCACTGCAATCGGGAAAGGCAGCACCGGGAAGTGCATACATTCTGCACGGCGTCTGCATCCAGCGTAAATAACGCTTCATACCGGGTATTTGACGTGGAAAAGACGGATGACGGTTGGCATTGTCGTATGCGCTTGATGTCCCTGGACAACCACGATGGCGCAGGAGCAAGCTTCAAACCTGCAGGGGAACTGAGCTGGATCAGGACTTGGTAGCAGGAAGTGCCGTTACGTCATTACGTATTCGCAGGCGGGGACCATGCCAGAACTGGGCCAGTACCGCGCCCGCAAGCAACACCAGCACGGGCGCCATGATGGTCACTGAGGGCAACAGGCCAAACAGGTTCGCCGTGTGCCCGCTCAGCTGTTGGAGCAGGTAAAAAGCAATGCCGATTATCCCTCCGCTTACAATTCTCTGGCTGGCTGAAATCGACCGTGTGGATCCAGCCAGCATGGGCAGGGACAACAGCCCCATGGCCATTACCGCAACCATGATGCTCATCTGTGTCCAGAAAATCACGCGCAAGTGGTGCGTATCCAGTTCATTCTTATCCAGGTGACTGATGTAACGCAACAAATCGTAGGGAGCCAGTGATTCCAATGGAAGCATCAGGATTTCCGCCTGTTCCCGGGACAATAATCCGGTCCATTCCAGCTGTGGGAACCGGTCCTCAGACGCCACCATGCCATCCAAGCCCGTGCGCACCACGTTTTTCAGTAACCAGGTGTCCGTACCGGTAATGGTCGCCTGCTCCGCCTGGATCAATTGCCTTAGCTTGCCGTGCTGGTCTGTGCTGTAAATTTCCACATCGCTGAGGATGCTGTTGTACAGAACATCATTCACATGAACAATATTGCCATTGCTGCGCGTCCAGAATTCCAGCCTGCCCGCAGCACCCACGGAGGTTTCCTCCAGCGATCGGGAACGTAATTGTGAAGCTTCACGCTCGCTAACCGGGATCAGCAGGAATTGCATCAGCACCACTATCATAGCCAGGGACAGGGAGACCACGAACACCGGAAAAGCCATGCGCGCCCTGGACATCCCAGCCGCTCGAGCCGCGATCAACTCCTGGTGGTTGGCCATGACTCCCAGGCCCATCAGCCCACCGAGTAAAGCTGTGACCGGCAACAGTTCCACGATCCGCCTCGGTAAGGTATACAAAACCACCAGGAATGCATCCAGTTGCGTGAAAGTCCCTTTGCCGACGTCTTCCAGTTCTTCGGCCAGCGTCAGGAAACTGAACAGGGCCAGCAGCAAGAACAGTACCGGCAACACGCCCTTGACAAAATGACCCATGATATAGCGATCCAGAATGATCAAGACTGCCTACCCTGCCTTCGTGGAAGCTTGCGGGCAATCCTCAACCAGGGCACGAAAAAAACAAAAACCAGCAGGGCGAGTAACGCGGGCACCCACCATATTCCCGCTGAAGTCCCCATTTCCACCCAGGTGCGGCTAACATCCAGCAGATTGAAATACACGGTATAAATCACAATGGCGCCCAGCATCCGGGCATAACGTCCCTGACGCGGCTTGCTGCGGCTGAGGGGTATGGCTAGCAGGGCCAACAACAATGCGGACAGCGGCGTGGACATGCGCCATTGGAATTCGGCCAGATCTTCAGTGCTGCCTGAGTCCCGCAGATCAAAGGTGCTGGTTGACTTTGTCTTGTAACCCACCGGGTCGGCCTCAGCTGCCGGAATCCACAGGGAAAAGGTTCCCAGCTCCGCGAACACATCGGGACCATCTGCCACGTGCTTGTAGACACTCGCGTCAATCAGTGTCAGCCGGTGATATCCGGACCTGGCCTCGAATTCCATGCGCCCGGCGCTCGCAGTAATCACCTGCAGATCACCGTTTTTCCGTGTACGAATGAATACTTCGTCCAGCTCAGTGCCCCCATTCGAAATTCCCTTGATGAAAACAGTCCTTCCCAAATCCCCGAATGTGTAGAAACGCCCTGGATGAATTCGGTCGACTGCGGTCGAGGCTTCTGCCTGCGCTATGATCCGGTAGGATTGCGCATAGGCCCACGGTCGAACAAAAATGGAAAAAAGGGCAATCAGAACCGCCAGCAGAAGAGCAAACCCGACGATGGGCCTGAGCAAACGCATTTCACTGATCCCGCTGGCTCTCATGGCGTAAATTTCAGAGTCACTGTACAACCTGCCCAGGCCGATCATGACCGCAAGATACAGACTCAGAGGCAACAATATTTCAAGAGATATAAGTGATTTGAGAAAGGTCAGCTGGATTACTTCTGCAGCGTGCAACAGACCGGCATTGGCGTCGATCAGGAACCGAGTGAGGCTAAAGGTAAGAAAAATCGCAACCAGCACAGCGCTCACGGCCAGGAATGGCACGCTGATTTCATGTCTCAGGTAACGGTCAATAATCATGTCTGGATGAATCTACCCGACAGGCTCCTAAAAATTGTTATGATCAGGATTGATTGCAGGTCAATTTATCATGCACAGACCCGAAAACACCATTAATCAGCGGCGACTTAATCAACTGACCCGGATTCTTGTCCTGGCCTGGACCGCGCTGCCTGCAGGCCTGGCCATGTCGGATGGTGAACGGCTCAGCGGATTCTCGGCGGGTGACACCATCTCGATCCAAGCTGAAAATGCCTGGGAAGATGTAGCGCCCGATACCATTCATTTTAGCGGCCATTTCGAGCTCAAAGCACATAATTGGTACCTGTCCGCCGACCAGGCGACACTGTACGGCGACCTGGATGACCCTGAAACCGCTATCCTGACCGGATCACCGGCAAATATTCAGCTGGAAACCATTTCCCATGGCCGTCTCGAGACCATAACGGGAAAAGCTGCCCGTATCGTCTACCGGAGGATCACCAACAGCATCAGCTTGGAGGGCGGGGCCAGTCTCTCGAGAGCCGGCCAGACCATGCAAAGCGAAGAAATCGAATATGACATTGATCAGGACCGCATCCACGCTGGTGGCAGCCAGGGCGTACACATCCTGGTGCAACCGGAGGATTGACCCGCATGTTGCACCAAGGATTCGGGTTAATCCCCAAAAGCCAAACTTGCTTAGATTTGCCGCTTTTTTTTAGAGGAAAACGGGCAAGCCGGGTTCCTCGTTCTCCGGCTGCTTCACGCGCGCACGGTCAGGCCAGGTTTTTACTACGGTTTCAGCGTAGGCCAGGTCCACGGGGTCATCCACCTCGCACCAGCTCAAACCATGGATCGAACTGATTCCAACCACCCCGGCCTGGGCGAGGTCATCGATGGCAGACAGATACCAGCGTTTGAGTCCGTCGCCCTGGCGCATTAATTCCTCGATCTTTTTTACGAAAATTTCAGCTCCGGCGAGATTGAAATACATCATGCCAATGGACTCACCGTTCACATGCCTCAGGTCCAGCCTTTTCCCAACCCGGCACAGGCGAATGCCTTCAGCCCAGATCTTCATGTCATCGTCGTCATAGGAGACCTTCTGATCCGTAGCCAGTGTGATTGGGTAACTGCTTACATCTTTCATGAGATGCTGCAAGACAGGAGTCTCGAACAGCGTATCGCCATTAACCAGGACAAAGGGACCATCCATTGCCCCCCGGGCAATCCAACAGGTTCCCAGGTTATCGGACTGCGCGTAAAACGGGTTATAGAGGGTGCGAATATGAAGGCCTTGCACGCGGTCCACGATTTCTTCCACTTTTTCATAACCGAAGCCGGTCACAACGACGATTTCTTCAACGCCGGCAGCTGACAATTCCCTGATCTGCCACTCAAGAATCGACAGCCCGCCCGGGCGCAAACAGCACTTGGGTATCACCTCGGTCAAGGGGAGGAGCCGCCGGCCCTGGCCCGCACTTAAAATTATAGCTTTCACGAATTAATGACTCTTCATTACCTGGTATGCAAGCCACGACAACAATGCCGGGGCAATGAATGGCCGGAATTTTACACTGTCGGGGTTAATAAATCATAAATTCCCATCAACGTGATCAACTATAATGCTCCCCGCCTTCGTGCAATATGCGGGTTAGGTAGGACACCCTTATGCTGATTGATCTGCGGGATGCATCCGTCCCCACCGAATTGGATACCGACGTCTGCATTGCAGGTGCAGGTGCTGCCGGCGTGGCGTTGTCCAGGAGCCTGGTGCAGCGGGGTCATGATGTTTGCCTGCTGGAAGCCGGCGGTATGGACTTCCAGCAAAGCACACAGGACCTGTGCGCCGGTCAGAATGTGGGCATGGAATACTACGAACTGGAGCATTCCCGGCTGAGGTTTTTCGGTGGCACTACCAATATCTGGGGGGGAAGAAGTGTCCCGCTTGACCGCATGGATTTTGAACAACGGGACTGGGTGCCGCACAGTGGCTGGCCCATTAGCCTGGACGACTTACAGAGTTATTACCGGATCGCCCACGACTCGCTGGAACTGGGCGATTACGACTACACCCATGACCTGTGGGACAAGCTGCAACTGACTCCCATAGACTTCGATCCCGAAGAAATTGCCCACCTGTTCTGGCGCTTTGATACCAAGGAAGAGCGGTTCAACAGCACCCAGGTCGATGATCTCGTAGCAGCCGGTAATGTCCGCATCGTACTGCATGCCAACATCGTGCAGGTGCAGGCTGATGAAAATGCCCGGACGATCAGGAGGCTCGTGGCCAGCACATTGGAAGGAAAGCAGCTGAAAGTGCGCGCAAAGCATTTTGTACTGGCCTGCGGCGCGATCGAGAATGCACGCCTGCTGTTGATCTCCAATGATGTAGAAGCCAGCGGAGTTGGTAATTCCAATGACCAGGTCGGCCGCTACTTTATGGAACACCCCCACGGCCGCATCGCATACATCAAGACGGATGATCCGGCCTGGTTCTGGGCCCAGTATCGCAAAAGGTATCCGCAATCAGGCCCGCCCGTAGCACCGGCACTGGTGGCATCACAAACCCTGCAAAGAGAAAAGAGGATTCTGCACAGTGCCGCCACCTTTAAGATTCAGCGCAACCCGGAACTCGGTCTGGGCATCAGCAAGAAGGTGTATTTGAACCTGAAGCACAACCTGTCTGCTTCGAAGTCGAACCGGCGCTTGTGGCACATTTACCGGGGCATCCAGGACTGGTTACAGCGCCATCTGTCGATGACACTGCTACGCACCGCGACCAGGGCCCGGGGCATGGAGCTCTACCTCATGGCCCGGGCGGAACAGGCACCGAACCCAGCCAGCCGCGTGCTGCTTGGTGATGAAAGAGATGCCCTGGGTTGCCGCAGGGCACATCTGGATTGGCAGCTCTTGGAACTGGACAAACGATCGGTGTTGGAGCTGGCCCGGGCGGTGGGACGGGAATTTAGCCGGCTGAAATTGGGCCAGTTGCAAACCTCAAAATGGCTGGAAGACGGCACAGCAGTCTGGCCGGTGGATCCGACCGTCGGTAACCATCCGATCGGCGGTTACCATCACATGGGCACCACCCGGATGAGTGATACGCCAAGCAGCGGCGTAGTGGACTCAAATTGTACCGTTCATGGCTACGGCAACCTGCACATTGCCGGCAGTTCGGTGTTTACCACCGGCGGATGGGCTAATCCAACCCTAACCCTACTGGCATTGACGCACCGGCTGGCGGACCACATAGACGGATTATTGTAAGAGTATTTTTTCTGCCAGGTCCCTGTCCGCTACTGAGTCCACATCCACCACTGCCCGCGCCACCTCGATCCGGACATATCCTACGCGGCAACCCATGGCGCGAGAGAGTGACTCCAGCGCCTGGTCCAGTGACAAGCGCCCAAACAGGTAGCGGAGCAGTAATCCCGTACCAAGACGGCGCGCCATCCGCCAGGGGTGTTTGCGCTGAGCCTCCAATTGCCGCCAAAAAGCAGGGCCGGCCTTTCCTGCCCGGTTCAGGATGGCAAACAGGTTGGTGCCGCAATACTGGCCATCACTGAATTTTAAAACAGTTCTTTTTGATTCCGGGTAGGCCGCATGGACGATGCTGTAGGGCGCCAGCCCGCAAACGACATCGACATCCATCTTCATTGCCTCGCGACAGAAGAAATCCACCAATCCCGGGGAAAGCAGGGCGTGGTCGCCCGTTGTCAGCAAAACGGGAAAACGATCCAGTTGTTCAAGGGCGGCCAGTGCACTGGCGCTGGGCCCGGATTCCGGGGCTGTCCACTGCAGGGAACTTGCACTGAGAATTTGCCGGAATTCCTCGTTATCCCGGTAAATTTTTTCCACCGGACCCGACAGCAAGCCACCTTCAACCATTTCACTGGCTTCAAGCGTTTCAATGACTCTGGCCAGCGCCGATTTGCCTGCTACATTGACCAACACGCTGGCTGACAGACCCAGTTCCTGGCTGATCGCATTACCGCCCGGCCGTTCACCGGCCAGCACAACAGCGGCAAATTGATGTTTTACTGGTCGCACAGACTCCCGGCGTTTCCAAACAGTGATTTCTGATACATCCGGTATCGTTTAGTCACGTAACCTCCCACTTGTTCCATGATGTTTCTCATTCCCCGGTTTTGCTCCAGGATCCAGGATGCCTCAACCCGCTTCAAGCCACGGCTGATGATAGGACCATGCAAGGCCCGCATTACGCTAAAAGCCAGCGCCGGCCCCAACCGGGTGTGCTGAAACTCCCGGCGGACGCCCATCAGGACGATCCGTCCCGATTTTGGGAATCGAACTTTAAGCCGCCACAGCAACCTGGCCCAAGCAAATGGGAACAAGCTGCCATCAAGATCGGCAATAATCTCGTTCAGGTTAGGAATCAAAACAATAAAAGCTGCAGGCTTGCCATCCAGATCCGCAATGTGGATAAAGTCTGTGGGCACAATCATTAACAATTCCTTTCCAAGCGTAGAAAACTCGCTGATGGTGAAGGGTACAAACCCCCAGTTGCCGGACCAGGCATCGTTAAAAATACAGCGCATCGTCTCGAGATCAGCAGCAGCATTCCTGCGATCAATGGTTCTCACCCTGATTTTTTTCTCCAGGCGTTTCAGCAATCGCTGCACGATTTGGGGCATGGCAAACGAGTCCCTGTTCATTTCGTAGGCAAGCATATCCTGTGCTTTGCTGTAACCCTGCTTTTCTATCTGTTGACCATAGTAGGGCCTTGCATGACCCATCATGACATAGGGTGGGGAATCAAGACCTTCTACCAAGCAGCCGACTTCCTGGTTGATGCCCAGGTTAAATGGCCCCAGTGCGCTTGTCATGTTCTGCTCTTTCAGCCAAGTCTCGGCAGTACCAAACAAGGCAGCAAACACTTCGGCATCATCGGGCGCCTCAATCAGTCCGAAGAAACCGGTATGGGCGTCGTGGTGTTCCAGGTGCAGTGAATCAATCTGGGCCGAAATCCGACCAACGGGCACACCGTCGCGATAAGCCAGCCAGGCTTGCCAGCGCGCATGTTCAAAAAAAGGGTTTTTCTCTGAAAACGCTTCCTTGCGTTCAAATTTCAGCGGCGGCACCCAGTTGGGATCGTCACGATAGATCGACCAGGGGATGGCAATAAATGCCTTCAGGTCACTTGCGGTAGTGACCTGCCTGATGTCGACATGGTTCATGTTCATTGGCAGTCCTTGCGGAATCTAAACCGGTCACGATTCCACCTGGAATTTACAGCTAAAACTGCTCTACATCCAGCGCCATGATGCTGTCAGCGCCTGCCTTGACCGTTGCCAGGCAACTGCCGGCACGCGGCAGCAGGTGGTCGGTATAAAATTGTGCGGTCACCAGCTTTGCACGCAGGAAGGATTCATTTTTTCCACCACCCTCAAGTAAACGGGCTGCCTTCAATGCCGATTGCCCCATCACCCAGCCACCACAGATATAACCCAGCAGCATCATGAAATTCACGCTGACGCCACCGGCAACATTCCTGTTCTGCCCCGCATGTTCGAGCAGCCATGCCCTTGCCTGCCTGCCCCAGTCCATCGCATTTTTCAATGCCGAGGCCTGGCCGGCCAGCTCGTCAATGTCTAACATGGCTTCAGCCGTGGCCTGGATGTCGTCCAGCAGGCCGTGCAATACTTCGCCATTATTTGCGAGGATCTTGCGGCCCACCAGGTCCAGTCCCTGGACTCCCGTGGTGCCTTCGTAAATCGTCGTGATGCGCACATCCCGGTAGTGCTGGGCACTTCCGGTTTCTTCTATATAACCCATACCGCCGTGGATCTGTATGCCCAGGGAGGTGATTTCCTGGGCCAGTTCCGTGATCCAGCCCTTGACGATGGGTGTGTACAAGCCGGTGCGCGCTGCGTGTTCTTGCGCCGCCTGCGGATCCTTCGCCCAGCGGGTTCTGTCGATTTCCGCGGCAGCTATATAGGCCAGGCCACGCATCGCCTCGGTTGCGGCTTTCATCAGCATCAGCATACGCCGCACATCCGGAAATTCGATAATCGGGAAACGCGTGCCGTCATTACGAGTACCCTGCAGGCGTTCCTTAGCGTACTCCAGGGCCTGCTGATACGACCGCTCGGACAGGGACAGACCCTGCATGCCCGTTCCTTGGCGCGCATCATTCATCATGGTAAACATTGCGGCCAGGCCATCGTGGGGTTCACCGACCAGGAAACCCACGGCTCCACCATTATCGCCGAAATTCATCACGCAAGTCGGGCTGGCATGGATGCCGAGTTTATGTTCGAGCGAAACACAAGAAACGTCATTGCGCTTGCCCGGTCGGCCGTAGTCATCCAGCAGGAATTTCGGCACCAAGAACAGTGAAATGCCCTTGATCCCGGCAGGGGCATCAGGCAGGCGCGCCAGCACCAAGTGAATGATGTTTTCCGTCATCTGGTGGTCACCCCAGGTAATAAAAATCTTCTGCCCGGTCACCAGGTAGTGATCACCCTCCGGGACAGCCCGGCAGGCCACCGCTGCCAGGTCGGAACCGGCCGCAGACTCCGTGAGATTCATGGTGGCCGTCCACTCACCACTCACCAAGTTGGGTAAATAGGTGTCTTTCAGCTGATCCGAACCATGGGCCGTAATTGCTTCGATCGCCCCGCTGGTCAACAGGGGGCATAAAGAGAAAGCAAGGCTGGACGATTGCCAGATTTCGGCCACTGCAGCCCCCAACACCTTGGGCATTTCCTGCCCGCCATAAGCCTTGCTGGCATTTAGAGATGGCCAGCCGCTATCTACAAACTGGCGGTAGGCATCAGCAAATCCCGGTGTCTCGCGCACACCGTCTTCACCCAGCGTGGCGCCTATCTGGTCACCAATGGGATTCAGGGGCGCAATGATTTCACTGCCCAGCCGGCCGGCTTCATCCAGGATGGCAGAAACCAACTCACTGTTAATGTCTTCGAGGCCTGCTTCGCGGCACATCTGGTCAAAACCAAGCAGTTCGGTAATAAGAAACTCGGCATCTTTGTAAGGAAAATTATAGACCGTCATGAAAGCCTGCTACCTGCCACATTCAAAACCAATGATACAACACGATGATTCACTGCGAACAATCACCCAGGATCGGATTTCTGACCCCAGTGAACAATTCAATCGTAAACTTAATTTCCGGCTGCGGGAAGTCAACATTGCCCAGTTCAAAATGGCATTATCTCTTGTACGGATTGCGTTCCCGGTGCCAGAGGCGTATACCGACACCGACGAACATCTTTTGATGCATGATCACGAGACCCCAACACATGACCCAGAAGCCATATCTGCATATCCCGCATCCTGCCGCCAGGCCTGGGGAAGCACCTGATTTCAGTTACCTGGAACTCTCCGATGCCGGAGCGGTTGACCGCCCACCCAGCGATGAAAGAGCCCGCAATATCGAGTACCTGGCACACGAGCTGGTAAGGGTGCTGGATGATGAGCACCAAGCCACAGGCCCCTGGGACCCTTCCCTGGACAAGGAAATCCTGCTCAAGGCTCTGCGCTACATGGTTCTGACGCGGGCCTATGACGACCGCATGCAGCGAGTGCAGCGCCAAGGCAAGATCTCTTTCTACATGCAGTCGCTGGGCGAGGAGGCCGTTTCGATCGGCCAGGGTCTGGCGCTGGAGCCCGGTGACATGCTGTTCCCCTCCTATCGCAACCAGGGCCTGTTCATCCTGCGTGGCACCGAGTTGGTCGACTTGATGTGCCAGTGCCTTTCGAACACGGGTGATATGTGCAAGGGCCGGCAGATGCCAGTTATGTACCAGGACCCGGCTAGAAATATTTTCACGCTTTCCGGCAACCTGGCCACGCAATACCCCCAGGCAGTTGGTTGGGCCATGGGCTCCGCCATCAAGGGTGAGAAGCACATAGCGGTCTCCTGGGTCGGTGACGGCAGTACCGCTGAAGCCGATTTTCACTACGCTCTGACTTTTGCCGCGGTTTACCAGGCGCCGGTGATTCTAAACGTGGTCAACAACCAGTGGGCCATATCTACTTTCCAGGGATTTGCCGGAGGTGAACGCCGGCCATTTGCCGCTCGCGGCCTGGGCCTGGGCATGCCGGGCATCCGGGTGGATGGCAATGACCTGCTGGCCATTTATGCGGTGACTCGCTGGGCCACTGAACGCGCACGAAACGGGCATGGGCCTACCCTGATCGAACATGTCACCTATCGGGGTGGTGCGCACTCGACCAGCGATGACCCCGTACGCTACCGTCCGCAAGACGAGTGGGCGGCATTCCCGCTGGGAGACCCGATGGATCGTCTGCTACAGCATCTGCTCGAACTGGGTCACTGGTCTGACGAGAAGCAAACGGCCCTGGAAGAAGAGACAAAAATGGTCGTTGACGATGCCTGGAAAGAAGCCATCTCATTTGGCACCATGACCGAACCACCGTTCCTGGATGCTCAGCTGATGTTCGAGGACGTATACAAGGAAATACCGGATCACCTGAAAAAGCAGCGGGACGAAATGCTGAAGTTGGCCGGAGAAAAATCATGAGCCAAATGAATATGATCCAGGCCATCAACTCGGCGCACGATATCATGATGGAAAAAGACCCCAGCGTCGTGGTCCTCGGCCAGGATGTCGGTTATTTCGGCGGTGTTTTTCGCTGTACTGACGGACTGCAGGAAAAATACGGCGAACACCGCGTGATCGATGCACCCATTGCCGAAGGGGGCATTATTGGCACCGCCATTGGCATGGGCATCAACGGTCTGCGCCCCGTGGCCGAAATCCAGTTTGCCGATTACATCTACCCCGGTTTTGACCAGATTGTCAGTGAACTCTCACGTTTGCGTTACCGCAGTGGGGGTGAATTCTTTTCGCCGGTCACGATCCGCACACCCTGCGGTGGCGGTATTCGCGGCGGCCAAACCCATTCCCAGAGCCCCGAGGGCATCTTTACCCATATTTCCGGCATTATAACCGTCATGCCATCCAATCCTTACGATGCCAAAGGCCTGCTGATCAGTGCGATCGAATCGGATGATCCGGTTGTTTTCTTTGAACCCAAGCGCATCTACAACGGACCATTTGACGGTGATCCGGACAAGCCCGGGGTGTCCTGGTCTTCCCATCCCATGGGCGAGGTTCCACAAGACTATTACAAGGTTCCCCTGGGCAAGGCGGCAGTGGTTGAAGAAGGAGATGAATTAACCATCATCTGTTACGGCACCATCGTTCACGTCGCGCAGGCAGCTGCCAAGCTGACGGGGGTCCGGGCCGAGATTATTGATGTTCGCACCCTGTTCCCGTTAGACATCGACACACTCACAAAATCCGTAGAGAAAACCGGGCGTTGCCTGGTGGCTCATGAAGCCACTCGTTTTTGCGGATACGGTGCGGAACTGGTTGCAACCGTGCAGCAGGAATGCTTCTGGCACCTTGAGGCTCCAATCGAGCGTGTTACCGGCTGGGATACGCCCTACCCCCACGCATTCGAGTGGAAGTACTTTCCTGGCCAGAAGCGCCTTGCAGCGGGCATCCGTAAAGTGATGGAGGCGGGATGAGCGAGTACATTTTCAAACTACCGGACCTGGGCGAAGGCACCATTGAGGCGGAAATCGCAGAGTGGATGGTCAAAGTCGGTGATGTTGTCAAAGAGGAAGACCCCATTTGCGCCATGCTGACGGACAAAGCGGCGGTGGAATTGACAGCACCGGTCAGCGGCAAGGTGGCCGCCGTTGCCGGCGAGGAAGGCGACATGGTGGCGGTGGGTTCTGCCCTTATTGTTTTTGCGACCGAAGGTGACCTGCCGGTGGCAGAAGAAAAGGCAGCGCCTGCCGAAGTGGGAAAGGTAACGACGGTAGTTGAAACCGAGGCTCACATCGGCGTGGCAGAGAATTCTCCGGGCAATGCCAAGGTCATCACCTCACCGTCCATTCGAAACCGGGCCAAGGATGCAGGCATTAATCTCAACCAGATCCAGGGTAGCGGCCCTCGCGGGCGCATTCTCAAGGCAGATTTCGAAACCTTCCTGGCCCGGCGCGAAACTGGCGGTCCTGCCCCGGCAACAGTTGCTCAGCCTTTGACCGGCACAACCCAAATCAAGGTGGTCGGCCTGCGCCGCATGATCGCCCAGCGCATGGCCCAATCGAGCCAGGAAATCCCGCATTTTACCTACGTGGAAGAAATAGACGTCACGGCGCTGGAATCACTGAGACGGCACCTCAATTCGAAGAAAACAGCGGATCAACCCAAACTGACGCCATTGGCATTCATCGCCCTAGCACTGGCCCGCGTGCTGAAGGATTTTCCGCAGTGCAATGCCCACTACGACAAGGAACGCAATGTCATCGTCCGCCACCAGGGCATACACCTGGGCATAGCCACGCAGACCTCTGATGGCCTGAAAGTACCGGTGGTCCGCCACTGTGAAGCGAGGACCCTTGAAGACCTGGCTGGCGAAATACGTCGAGTATCCACCTCCGCCCGCGATAAAACGGCCAAACGCGAAGAATTGACCGGCTCAACCATCACCATCACCAGCCTGGGCAGGATAGGTGGTGTCGTGACCACGCCGCTTATCAATCAACCCGAAGTGGCCATTATCGGCGTCAACAAGGCGATTGAGCGTCCCGTCGTCATCAACGGCCAGGTGGTGGTCCGGACCATGATGAACCTGTCATCGTGTTTCGATCACCGCTTTGTCGATGGCTTTGATGCAGCACAAATGATCCAGGCCCTGAAAGATCTGCTGGAGCAACCCGCCACAATTTTCATGCCCTAACTACAAAAGACGATCCATGGTTTTTTCCATTTCATGCCGCAATTCTGCGCCCGGCAGGCGGCCGCTGGCCGCGGTCATATTATCCACCGCGTGATGGGGTTTGGATGTACCCGGTATCGCAATGGTGGCCGCGGGATGGGAGATGACGTACTTGAGGAAAACCTGCCCCCAGCTGGATGCATCGATTTCGGCCGCCCAGCTGGGCAGTGGCCTATCACCCACGGCCCTGAACAGCCTGCCGTTGCCAAAGGGGCCGTTGGGGTCGCCTTCTACCTTGACAACCACTCCGTCCACTCGGTGCACAAGGGTAGGACATTCGGCAAAGCACATGTCGCATATGCTATGTAGCCAGACGTCTTCCTTCACTTCGGGTTCTTTGACTTCTGCCGTAGCGGAGCGGTTCCTGAGATTTAACAGCGCCATTGTTGCCTCTCGCCCTAGTCGATCTAGTCTGTTCGACTAACCTCCAGCGATAGGGTACATCCCAACTGTAATGGATACTTGTGGCTTGCCCTCTAGCTTTGTATCAAGGCCATCGCCGTCTCTGATATCCTGTTCGTCGACAAGGACCTTGGCCGAGGGGCGAAGACGGCCATTAGCTTTAAGTATGACGGAGGTGAATTGTTCGCCATATTTCTTGTCTAGTGCGTTGAACGCATCTATCAGACGTGACCCTTCGGGAAGAACAATCTCCTCCTCTGCACACCCTACCGTGTTTTTCACTAGTCCCAAATAGTGCAACTTTATATTGACGTCGTTCATGCCTCTACCGCTCCAACAGCGTGACGTATACTCCCACCTTGAGAACACAGTAGCGTAATAGATAGCCACCGGCCAGGACGGCTAAACATGCCGCCATTACTACGTAGGTAGCGGCTATGCTCGTTCCTAAGACATCGACGGCTGCCAGTGAGACTATCAACGTTGGGGCCACCAACCCAATCCCAATCACACCAGCCCACCAGCTCCAATGGGTCCCACCCCTTAGCAAGCGGCGCACCGACTCACG
>JADFKH010000222.1 GCA_022565025.1 Pseudomonadota bacterium | reverse complement strand
CGCAATGGTGGCACACCACATCCGTGCAGCTTTGTTCCTGTTTTTTGGCTCTGCTCAGCCAGTCAAACCGGGTTTTTAGTAGATCATGCAGCCTGGCAGGCAGGGAACCCTGATGCGTTACTATTTGTTGTTGTCGTTGCCGATAACGCTTTTGCCGATGGGCATTATTGATGCGACCTGCTCTTGTTGAGCGATACTTGTCACTGGCCCGTTTCAGGGAGGCTGATCGGGCATCGGTGGCACATTGGCCGGTGCAATACCGATGACCACGGTCACACTGGGAACAGATAATGACTTGTGCCTGACAACGGCAACAGGAATAAAGACGAGCTGAGCTTTGCATCGACAACAAGGTCGATGAGGGCTGAATTTATTCCTCAGGTGTGTAACACTTACTGAGGTCGTGCTTTGGCACGGTTTTGGGGTATGGCGTCAACGTTGAGTGTCAAATCTTTGTGGCGCCATACCTTCTCTCAACGACATCTCTGTTTATACCGCTTATGGTTGTTCTGCGCTTCTTTTTTGATTATTCAAAACGGACAAAAGTCTTCAATCGGGGTTTTTACATCTGACTTTTTAAGAATGGGGAAAATCGGATTATTTTAATATGCGGCAAATAACTGCGGGTTTACGGTGGCGTTTACACTGTTCGCCTATATGGTGGAATGTACCTACCAGTCCACGCTTGAAGACACTGAAACCACACTCTGCGGTGTTCGTGTGTGCGTTGCTACGGACATATTCACCCTTGCTGTGGGTGACTATATCGTGAGAAGCAAACTCTTTGCCAATCTGTAAATAAGCGCCGTGTTCGTCCGTCATCAAATTAGCGTCAGTGCTGATATTCTGGCGCAGGATCGGGGCTAGTGTTGCGGCAGAAACGTGCTGTGTGTGGAAGCTACGCTTTTTACCGCCACGCTCCACAAGAGAAACAATTTTCATCTTGTGTTGGTAACCACGAGCATTTTTGCGCTTACGCTTGGACGTACCCCAATAGGTTTCATCAGCTTCAACTGTACCGCCACCAGAACCGAGCAATCCATCTGGAGATTCGGTCATGGCTTCACGGATGCGGTGACACATAAACCATGCGGTCTTGTAAGTAACACCAATCGTGCGGTGGATTTGATGGGCGCTAATGCCTTTTTTACTGGAAGCCATCAGATAGACGGTCAACAACCATTTATTCAACGGAACACGGCTACGCTCAAACACCGTACCAACAGTGACAGTAAATTGCTTACGGCACTGGTATTCACTGCACTTATACAAACCTGGGCGACACTTCTCACCCCGTAACTTCATGGGCTTTTTGGTAGAGCCGCAATGGGGGCAGAACGGGCCATCAGGCCAGCGTAATGCTTCCAGATATGCGCGGGCTTTATCAGCGTCTTGGAACTGCGGGGCTGTAATGTTGCACATGGTCAAATTTTCACGGAGGTTATGTTATGAGAGTTAAATTAATTGCATTGCTGGCAAAGCTGTTACGCATCCAATTTAAAATTAATGGCCTGCCCTATGGGGCTACCATGAACGAGAGGCATCTGTCAGCCACTCCACGCATGGATTCTTCTGGCTAGCCCAATGCTTTTGTAGTTCGCCCACGAACAATATGTCATTTGCGTCTATTTGATTTTTCAGGTCGTCACGAATGTTGGTGGCAGTCTTGCTTGAATCAACAAACCAAACTGATTCTAGTCCGTGGCAATGCTCGTATTTATTGAGCGCAGCATACAGGACGTTGTAGTTGCGGCCGGGCTGGCGCAAATCGTAAGTAACAACATAAACAGACATAATCATTCCTTTACCTAATTATGCCCAGTGTACCAAAGCACAGTGGGTTTGTAAAGTATATAAGTGCCTTTTCTGATAGTAAACGTTGAAAAAATGTACTTAAATTGGTCCGACCCAATCCTATCGAATCCTACCGACGAGTTCTAGACGGAGGGCCAACCGATGTGCGATGCTCTCTACAGGACGCGAATGAGGGTGCGACCATGAAAAAACAGCGACTGTTGGTTTGGACCGCAGCGAATGCCCTCGGGTTGGGAGTGGGCTTCATCGTCGCGGGCGTGGCGGCCTTGATCAGCGGTGGAGCGCTTTTCACCGCAATCTCACCCGACCCGGAGTGACACCCTTCCGGGGAGTTGGGAACGCTGGTAGAGACTCAGCGGGTGATCGGACTGCGCCCAGTTACAGTGGCTCCAGCCCTGCTTCTACGCGCTCGCGATTCAGATTCTGCAGCGCCCGCGACTGGATTTCCTCGTAGCGCGGATCGCCTTCAAGCGGCTTCAGCAGGGGCCACATGCGGCTCATTCTCGGGGTCGCGACCCAACCGTGCTCCACGGCTTGTTGCAGAAAGTCGATGGCCTTGTCCTGGTCGTTCGCCAGGGTCCAGTAAAACGCTTCCATAACGTAGAAAACGGCCCAATCCGCGCCTTGCGTCCGCTGCTTGTCATGTTCCGCGCGTGTGAGCTTCATGGCCAGTTCGTATTGCAGGTGCCTGCCGGTCTCGAGACAGGCTTTGGCGATGTGAAGCAGATTCGGGTTGCCAAAACCAAAAGTGATAGTTTGACCCTTGTTGAACTCTTCGATGCTGGACCAGCGCTCCTCGACGAATTGCATCAATTCCTCGTATTGACCCGCGTTCGCCATCAACAAAAGCACAGGATCCGGTACCCGGGTGGCCTCAAAATATTGCCGCGCCAGCATGGATGCTTCTTCGACCCGTCCCAGGTAATGCAGAGCCCGGACCTTGAATCCGGGAAAGGTCCAGCGAAGGCTCAACATGGGCTCGAATTCATTGAGAAAGAACAGCGCCCGACCCAGCGCCCCGACTGCAAACTGGTTAGTGGGCGCGTCTGCATAGGCGGCCTCGGCGAAAGGCAAGGCTCCGGCGTGGTCACCCAAAGCGGATTTCAGATTGGCTTCGACCATATCAAAGAAGGGCTGGCCTTCAAGAAATGGCCGAACCCGCTCCAACATTGCGGTAAATTCGTCCAGCCGGCCCATTCGCTGATAGACAAAACTCAGGTTTCCCAAGAGCGGCGGGTAAAATGGGTCGCGCTCGAACACGTTCTCGAGTACGACCAGTGCTTCGAGCATACGTTGTTCTACCTCCAGCGATCCAAGCAGCCACATGCTGGCATTGATCAGGGACGGATTGATCTCCAGGGCACGCTCCAGGTATTCCCTGGACAGGCTGCTCTCTTCCGATCCCGGCTGGTTTAAGTGATAGGGCACGAGCAAGGAATCGTTTTGCCTGGGCCTGGGAGTCGGCGTACGGTATGGCCCCGTATTGCCGGTCGGACAACAGCAGGGACAGGATGCCTCGCTGGGCCCAGGCAGGCGCGAATTCCGGGTCGAGTTCGAGGGCTTCGTCCAGCAGTTCGACCGCATCTTCCAACTCCGGGCGGGATCGGGTGTACATGCGTTGTTTGGCCAGCAGGTATTTTTCATAGGCCCTCGGATCGGTCCTGGAACTGGCCAGGCTTTGGACGCCGATCAACTCGGCCTTGAGTTCGCCCAGAATGGCCGCGGCGATTTCGTCCTGGATGGCGAAGATGTCGGTCAGCTCGCGGTCGTAGCTGTCCGCCCACAGGTGGAAACCATCCTCCACGGCGATCAGCTGGGCGGTGACACGCACCATGTTGCCGGCCTTGCGCACCGAGCCTTCCAGGATGTGCGAGACATTCAGGGTCTTGCCGATCAGGCGCAGATCCTGGTTGCGGCCTTTGAAGGCGAAGGACGATGTGCGGCCGGCAACCTTGAGTCCCTTCACATGAGCCAGGGCGTTGAGTATCTCCTCGGAGATGCCGTCGGAGAAGTATTCATTGCTCGCATCATCACTCATGTTGACGAAAGGCAGGACCGCGATGGATTTCTCGATTCCCGGCGATTCAGCAGGCCCGGCGGCCTGTTCATGGGCAACTTCAACCGCGGCTTCGATTTCTGCCGAATCCCGGCCGGGGTCGAGCACGAACTTGTCATAAGCGAAATAGCCCAGCGCCACCACCAGCAGGCCGATGACGACAAAGTCCAGCTTGCGGCTGGTGATGTGGGTGATGGATTCGCTGCGATCGACGTCTTTTTCCTTTTTCAGGCCTTCGGGGGTCAGCTCAAAGGCCCAGGCAAAAATGATGGCGACCGGAAAGCCAAGGATCAACACGAATGCGACACCGGAATGGAACCAGTCCGGCAGGTGCAGCGCGGGCACCAGCGTGTCGGAGACCTGCAACAGCAGCCAGGCGACGATGACATAGGCAATCACTACCTTGAAGACGTTACGGCGTTTGAGTTCGTTATATAAGGACAAGGGTTGGCTTCTTCAGGTCCGCTGCTGCAGTTAAGCATAGTTGCTAAGGAACCTGATGACAAAAGAATAATTGAATGCCG
>JADFKH010000038.1 GCA_022565025.1 Pseudomonadota bacterium | reverse complement strand
TGTAGCTGGCAATACAGTTTGGTCGATCGTTCGAACAAGCATAGCCATAGCTATGGTTTTCGAAGGATCGGCCGAAATGTGAAGCCAGATGCGCTGCAAAACCGGATAGGACAAACTGTATTTTTCGCAGGACAATCATTTTGGCCATAATCTATTTAATTTGTTCATGATTAATCATATAACGTTCCGCCTTCGTGCAATATGCGGGCTAGGGCATTGGCTCTGTTTGAGCGGATGCATTGGCAATGGTTCCATACTGGAATGGGCATTCCTTCAATGTGATAGTGCCATGTTCGGAGCTACAATCAGTCGATTCTACCAAATCCACGGAAAATGAATCCATGAACACTGACATCACACATTACGCGGGAAGATACCTGAGCCTGCTGGAGCGGGACGGATGGGAGTTTACCAGCAGGAGTAACGCCAACGGTGTTGTCGTCCTGGTGGCGGTCACCGACCAGGGGGAAATTGTGCTGGTGGAGCAATTCCGCATACCCGTTGGCAAAAACGTCATCGAATTGCCGGCCGGACTGGTGGGGGATCACGAAGATTCGGATGAGTCCGTCCTGAAAGCTGCCCAGCGGGAGTTGGAAGAAGAAACCGGCTATGCGGCGGCGCAACTGGAATTGCTGATGGAGTGTCCCAGTTCAGCCGGGATGAGTGACGAAATCGTGTCCTTTGTGTTGGCCAGGGGACTGCGCCGGGTCGGTCCCGGTGGTGGCGATGACAGCGAAGACATTCAGGTGCATACCATCCCCCTCGACCGGGTCGATCGCTGGCTGCGGGAACAGCGCGCGGCCGGTAAACCCATGGATCCCAAGATCTACGCGGCGCTTTATTGGTTGTCGGATCGCTCTTGACCGCTGTTGGGTCACCCCTCAACATAAGATTTTTGCACAGGTGAAACCATGTTAAACCGCCGAACCATGCTCACTCTGATCCTTGCGCTATCGAGCGGACCAAGCAGCATAATCGCGTTCGCCGAACCCGGCGCTCCGGTCGCCATCGCCATCCATGCCGGTGCTGGCACCATCAGCAAAGAAGAATTTACGGCGTCCATGGAACTGGAGATCCGGGGTGCGCTCATGCAAGCGGTTCAGGCGGGTCACAAGGTTCTTTCCGCTGGAGGTTCCAGCCTGGATGCCATCACCCTTGCTATCACCATCCTGGAAGACTCCCCTCATTTCAACGCAGGCCGGGGTGCTGTTTTTAATGCCGAGGGCAGACATGAACTGGATGCCTCCATCATGGACGGTTCCAATCTGGAAGCGGGCGCAGTGGCAGGCGTGCAAAACATCCGTAACCCCATCCTGTTGGCTCGAAAAATCATGACGGATTCTGTTCACGTGATGCTCATGGGGGAAGGCGCCGAAGTGTTCGCACGGGCTAACGGCATTGAGTTTGCCGACCCTGATTATTTTTTCACTGAGCGCCGCTGGCAGCAATTGCAAAAAGCCAGAAACAAAGAAAAACAGGATGCGCTCCTCCAATCAGAATCGCCGGACCGCTGGTTGTCCACGGTAGGAGCTGTTGCGCTGGATGCCAATGGCAACCTGGCAGCCGCCACCTCCACCGGTGGCATGACCAACAAACGCTGGGGCCGGGTTGGAGATTCACCCATTATCGGCGCCGGCACTTACGCCGATAACCGATCTTGTGCAGTCAGCGCGACGGGCCATGGAGAGTACTTCATCCGCGCCACAGTCGCCCGTGATATCTGCTCGCGTGTGCAATACCAGGGCCTGGACTTGGCCTCTGCGGCGGATGCCGTTATCAACGGCCAATTACGGGATATGGGTGGTGATGGCGGTATCATCGCCTTGGACACCAAAGGCAACATCGCACTGACCTTCAACACGCCCGGGATGTACCGTGCAAGCGTGGATGTTGAAGGAAACCTGGAGGTCAGGATTTATAAAGATGAATAAGGGTTGAGTCTTTGCCACAGCAGCATGCTGGCATTTGCGCGGTTCAGCGTGTAGATGTGCAGACCCGGTGCTCCACCTTCCAGCAGGCGCTCACACAGAGATGTGACGACATCCAGCCCGAATTCACGGATGGCTGCGCCGTCATCACCGAATCCTTCCAGGCGCCGGCGGATCCATTGCGGTATTTCCGCTCCACACATGTCAGAGAACCTGGATAGCTGTTTGTAGTTGGTGATCGGCATAATACCGGGGGTGATCGGGATTTCTATGCCCATGCGGCGACAGTCATCCACAAAGCGGAAATAGCTGTCCGGATTATAGAAGTACTGCGTGATGGCCCCGTCTGCCCCGGCCTCGACCTTGCGTCTGAAATGCAATAATTCAGACTGTGGTGTTGCCGATTCGGGATGGAAATCCGGGTAGCAGGCAACTTCGATCTGAAAGTGATCCCCAAACTCCTCGCGCACGTATGCAACCAGTTCGTTGGCGTACTGGAACGGTCCCGGGCCGGCCATTCCATCAGGCCTGTCACCGCGCAGCACGACCAGGCGCTCAACACCCTTGTCGCGGTAGGATTCCAGGAGTTCACGTAGCATTTCCCGGTGCTGCGCCATACAGGAAATATGCGGCGCTACCGGTACGCCTGATTCCCTGATCAGGGCCTCAACCGTTTCACGGGTCGCATCCAGGCTGGATCCACCTGCTCCAAAAGTGACGGAAAGGTAGGCCGGATGCAGGTGGGACAGCTTTTGCCAGGTGGATTCCAGGATCAGCCGCTGTTGTGCAGTACGGGGCGGGTAGAATTCGAAAGAAATGGCCGGCGCACTCAACCGTCTTAATACCGGTAATGCTCAGGCTTGTACGGCCCGGCGACATCCACACTGATATACCGCGCCTGATCATCCCTAAGCTCGGTCAAATGCGCCCCGATGCGTTCCAGGTGCAGCCTCGCCACCTTTTCATCCAGGCGCTTGGGCAAGACATAAACCTGGTTCTCGTATTCATCACCCCGGATCCACAACTCAATCTGTGCCAGCACTTGGTTGCTAAAGGAATTGGACATCACGAAACTGGGGTGGCCGGTCGCGCAACCCAGATTCACCAGGCGGCCTTCGGCCAGCAGAATGATTCGGTGACCATCCGGAAAGATGATGTGGTCCACCTGAGGCTTGATGTTTTCCCAGTCATATTGCTTCAGGCTGGCCACATCGATCTCGTTGTCGAAGTGGCCGATGTTGCAGACGATGGCCTGGTGTTTCATCGCGGCCATGTGGTCGTGGGTGATGACGTGGTAGTTGCCGGTTGCCGAGACAAAAATGTCAGCTTTGGCGGCAGCCTCGTCCATGGTAACCACGCGGAAGCCTTCCATCGCCGCCTGCAAGGCGCAAATCGGGTCAATTTCGGTGATCCAGACGGTGGCGCCCAGGCCCTTGAGGGACTGCGCACAACCCTTGCCCACATCGCCGTAGCCGGCAACAACGGCGACCTTGCCCGCAATCATCACGTCCGTGGCACGCTTGATGCCGTCGACCAGGGATTCACGACAGCCGTAAAGGTTATCGAATTTGGACTTGGTCACCGAGTCGTTGATGTTGAATGCCGGGAACGGCAGTTCACCGTCTTTCGCCATCTGGTATAGACGCTTCACGCCGGTGGTTGTCTCCTCGGTCACGCCCTGGATTTTCGCCAGTGCTTTGGTGTACCAGCCCGGGCGAGTATCCAGCCGTTTACGGATCGCATCAAACAGGGCGACTTCCTCTTCACTGTGCGGATTGTCCAGTACGGTTGCATCTTTTTCCGCCCTTGCCCCCAGGTACAGAAGTAAGGTGGCATCACCGCCGTCATCCAGGATCATATTGGCGAAATTTTCATCGCTGTCGCTGTGACGCTGGCTCTGGCCCCAATCGAAAATGCGGTGGGTAAACTCCCAGTAATCGTCCAGGGTTTCGCCTTTGTAGGCGAACACCGGCGTGCCGTCAGCCGCAATGGCCGAGGCCGCATGGTCTTGAGTCGAATAGATATTGCACGAGGCCCAGCGCACATCGGCGCCCAATTCCTTCAGTGTCTCGATCAGCATGGCGGTCTGGATGGTCATGTGCAGGCTGCCCGCGATTCGTGCACCCTTGAGCGGCTGCTCATCGCGATATTCTTTACGCAACGCCATCAGGCCCGGCATTTCGGTCTCTGCGATCGCCATTTCCTTGCGGCCGAAATCAGCCAGGCTTATATCGGCCACGTAATAATCATGTTTCTTCAGCTCTTCGATAACAGCATTCACTGTTTATCCTCCCGTTATTGATATCCTTTAAAACCCGACAGCGGACCGTATTTGCTCAACACGGTTGAGGGCTTCCCAACTCACGTTCAAGTCTTCCCGGCCCATGTGGCCATAGGCCGCCAGTGGCTGGTAAATCGGTTTGATCAGGTCCAGCATCCGGATGATGCTGTAGGGTCGCAGGTCGAATTCCTCCCGGACCACCTGTTCGATCCTTTTGACCGGAATGTGTTCGGTACCAAAAGTGTCCACACTGATGGAAGTAGGCTCGGCCACCCCGATGGCATAGGACACCTGTATTTCCACCCGGTCGGCGAGTCCGGCCGCGACGATATTCTTTGCCACGTAGCGGCTGGCGTACGCTGCGGAGCGGTCAACCTTGGATGGATCCTTGCCGGAAAATGCGCCACCACCATGGCGAGCCATGCCGCCATAGGTGTCTACGATAATTTTTCGGCCGGTGAGACCCGCATCACCAACCGGGCCACCAATCTCGAAGCGACCCGTGGGATTGATGAGATACTTGGTGTTATCGCTCAGCCATTCCTCGGGCAGCACCGGCTTGATGATTTCCTCCATCACCAGTTCGCGAAGATCTTTCTGCGAGGTATCTGCGCTGTGCTGCGTGGAGAGCACCACGGCATGGATGCCGGCCGCTTTGCCGTGTTCGTAACGGAAGGTGACCTGGCTCTTGGCATCGGGGCGCAGGTGCGCCCGGCCGTAATCCGTGGTTCTGCGTACCAGCGCCTGGCGTTTGACCAGTTCGTGTGCGTAGTAGATGGGGGCGGGCATCAACACTTCCGTCTCATTGGTAGCGAAGCCGAACATCATCCCCTGGTCGCCCGCGCCCTGTTCTTCAGGCCGTTCACGGTTGACCCCGCGATCAATGTCCCGAGATTGCTTGCCAATGATGTTGACGATGGCGCAGGTTCTCCCGTCAAAGCCAACTTCAGAAGAATCGTAGCCGATGTCCACGATTACTTTTCGGATCAGTTCTTCGAGGTCTACCCAGGCGCTGGTGGTAATCTCGCCAGCGATAATCACCACTCCGGTTTTGATGAAGGTCTCACAGGCCACACGTGCGGCCGGATCCTGCTCGATAATGGCGTCCAGAACCGCATCAGAGACCTGGTCCGCCACTTTGTCCGGGTGGCCCTCGGATACCGATTCGGATGTAAACAGGTAACTGCTCATTGGTTCAAAACCTCACACTATATCTTTCAATCGGGATAAAGAGATATATGATACCCGTAGTGTCTGAAAAATGCACCCATTGCGGCCAATATATTGTGTGTCGGCGGGTTCTGTGCATAATAGGTCGTTGCCCTTCATTGGGCTGATTTTTTAGGCTGTGGGGAGAAATACCTGATGACAGAACCACTGGTCATGAATGACGAGATGCTCATTTCGGGCATTATTCTCGCCACCACTTTTATCGGCATCTTTACCGAAACCGTGCATGGTTTCCACCGCGCGAAAATTGCCATGCTGGGGGCAATCGTAATGATTGTCGTGGGTCAGTACTTTGAATTCTATGATTCTTCCCTGGCGTTTGCGGCCGTGGACTGGAACGTTGTTTTCCTGCTGGGCTGCATGATGGCAATCGTGTCGATCATGATACCGACCGGCGGCTTTGAGGTGATGGCCAACTACATGGCAAAGATCAGCAAAGGCAGACAATTCTATTTGTTGTTTCTGCTGGGTACGGCGGTCACCGGGCTCTCACTGCTGCTTGACAACGTCACCACGGTGGTCATTTTCGGGCCGCTTATCATCCTGATTGCGCGCGCCATGAAGGTGACACCGATCCCCTATTTGCTGGCCGCAGCCCTCTTGTCCGACACCGGCGGCGTGGCGACGCTGGTCGGCGACCCGCCCAACCTGATGATCGGATCGGCCAAGGGCATCGATTTCAATACTTTTTTCATCCACCTGGGCGGCATTGTTTTTGTGGCCTGGATTGCGGTCCTTATCACACTGAGAATTTTGTTCCGCAAAGACCTGGCCATCGTGCCGCAGGGAGAGTTCCACGAGAAAGCCGAATACAAGGACCGCAGGCTGTGGAATCAGTGTGTCGGCGTGCTCGGCATCATGGTGGTGTTATTCATCATCCACCACCAGATCGGCTGGGAGCCCTGGATGGTTTCAGCCGCGGGCTTGACCATGCTGTTATTCATTGCACGCCATGTTGAAATGGATCACGCCATGGAAGAAGTCGAAATCCCATTGCTGATTTTCTTCATATCTTTGTTCATCCTGGTGGGTGGCGTAGAACATAGCCACTTCCTGCAATACCTCGGGCAGTTCATTATTCCCTTTGTGCAAAAAGACCTGCTGGTAGCGACCCTGACCCTGTTGTGGGGGGCGGCCATACTCTCGGCTGCCATCGACAACATTCCATTCACCGCAGCGATGATTCCGATCCTGCTGGGCATGGAACAAAGCGGCATACACGTGGCGCCCCTGTGGTGGGCCCTGGCCGTGGGTGTGGGCATGGGCGGCAATGGCACGCACATCGGTTCGACCGCCAACGTGTATATCGTGACCATCTCTGAGCGCCTGGCCAAAAGAGAGAATGACCCCTCGCTGGCGATTACACCCTGGATCTGGTTCCGTTACGGAACGCCGGCAATGTTGGTCACACTGGTCGTTTGCACCGTGATTTTCTACCTATTTTTTGACTTTTTCAACACCCCGATCCCGGTAAGGGGCGGGCCGGCTCACTGAAATCATGGACCCTGCAACCCGCAGTCCCCGAGCCGAATTGATTCGTGAAACCGCGCTACTGCAAATCAAATTGCTTGCTGACGGTTTCCGCGATGCCGTATTGATCCCGGTTTCCTTGATCGCCGCTCTTATCGGGCTGTTGCGGGGCGGTGACAAACCAAACCGTGAATTCCGCCGGGTCATCAAACTGGGCCGCCGCAGCGAGCGCTGGATCAATCTATTCGGACAACAGCGCCCCCTGGGGAAGCCTCACCCTGCCGACTCACTGGACAATGTATTGGGACAAGTGGAATCGGCCATCGTGAAGCAATACAAGAAAGGTCAGACTACGGCCAAAGACAACGCATCCGGCCAGCAAGAATCGGACAAATTGTGAAAGTCTGTTTGCGGGCTAGTACGAGCCGGCAATATACGATGAGAGTTGCTCTATCTCGGCTTCCTTATCCAGCAGCATATGCTTGACCGTATCGCCCAGGGAAATAATACCGGCCATGGACTCTTTGTCCATGACGACCAGGTGCCGGCAACTGCATTGGGTCATGGTTTCCATGGCGATTTGAACCGACTCGCCGATGTCAACCGTAATCAGCGGGGATGACATGACGTCAGCTACAGCCGTAGTTGATGAAGAGCGGCCCTTGAGTGCAATTTTTTTCATGTAGTCCCGTTCGGTAAATATACCAACCGGCTGCTCATTATCTTGAATGACCAGCGCACCAATATTGGCTTCAGACATGGTTTTGATTGCGTCAAAGACTGACATGCTACCCTCGACGGTAAGGACTGTTCCCCCTTTGCGGCCCAGGACATCGTGGATCGTTGACATAGGCTTCTCCGAATTCCTGTCTATTTTAATTCTATACCCAACAAGGGGAATTACAACAATTCAGTCTTTGTGCCTGGACACGACGGTATATTCCGCATCGATTACTGCACCTTTTTGTGGCGTGCTTGCAGGGCCAGTGTCATGCGGGGGAATGTGGCGCCGCATCCACCATAAACGCAAGCGGATGCCCAGCCAGAACAGCAAGCCGATGCCAACGAACAGGGCCAGCACGATCAGGCCAAAGAACAAGGCGGCAGCCAGGGCCAGTACCGCCATGACGGTGGCCAGCGCACGGGATAATGGGTTCATCCGGGACTCCTAGAATAAAAGGTTGACCACCGTCAGCATCACGATGATAAAAATCAAGCTCATGCCACTGCCGGCCCGGATGAAATCCGCGACACGGTAGCCACCGGGACCCATGATCAACGCATTCACCTGGTGCGTCGGCAGAATAAAAGCATTCGATGTGGACAGGGCGACAATCAGAGCGTACATCGTGGGATTGGCGCCGGTGGCAAATGCGATACTCACTGCAATAGGGACCAGAATAGTCGTTGCGCCCACATTCGACATGACCAGGCTGAACACCGTGGCCATCACGGCCAGCGCTATTTGGATGGCTATTTCGGGAACATCACCCAGGATCACCATGATTTCCTGGGCGATCCAGGCGGCCGTCCCGGTTCGTTCCATCGCACCGCCCAGGGGGATCAGGCTGGCCAGCAGGAATACCGTCTTCCAGCTGACTGCGCTGTACGCCTCATCCATGCTCAGTACGCCGGTCAGGACCATGCCCATCGCACCCACCAGCAATGAAATTGACAGGCGGTAATCAGTGAAGACGATCATGCTGATGGAGATAGCAAAGAACACCAAAGCATGAGCTACCTTGTGCGGGCGCTGCTCTTCCTTGGGAATTTCCGTTGCGACGATGAAATCCCGTTCCCTGCTAACCGCCGAAAGATCCCGCCAGGTGCTGTGGGAAACCAGGCAGTCACCGGTTTCCAGTTCCATTTCCCGGATGCCATCGGTGATAATTTCGCCACGGCGATTGATCGCCAGCACACTGATACCGTAGCGCTTACGCAAACGAGCGTCTCCAACCGTCTGCCCCACGAACTTTGAACCGGGCGGAATGACAACCTCGGAAATACCAGCCCGGCTGGCATTGAACAGTCCGCCGAAGGTTCTCAGGCGCGGCTGAACGCGGCACTGGTTATCCAGCGCGAATCGCCCGACAATGTCGCGCGTACCCATCACACCCAGGATGGTTCCCACCCAGATCATTTCATCCGACGGCGGTGCGAGGCGAGGCTCTTCGGTGTTCCGGATGGCCAGCAGGATTGGCGCACTCTCTATTTTTTCCGCCTCGCTGATTTTCATTCCAACCAGCGGACTGTCCACGGTTACCAGCAATTCGTATACATCTCCCTTGATGCCGTAGACGTCGGCGAAATAGGTTTTTGTCTTGGCGGGTGTGCCGGTGGATTTTTCTTTCTGCTCGGGAAGCAGATATTTACCCCCCAGCAGGAAATAGAGGATGCCGACCGTCAGCAAGGCCAGGCCAACGGGCAGCACGTCAAAGAGTTGAAAGGTTTCCAGGGTTGCAACGCCAGGCGGTAGTGACTTGTTGGCATTTTCAATCAGATCGTTGAGCAGAATCAGTGGTGAGGAGCCCACCATCGTCGAGGTACCACCCAGGATGGCGCAGAAGCCCATGGGCATCAACAGGCGGGACAAAGGGATCTTTGTCCTGGTCGAAATTCGCGACATCACCGGCATGAACAGTGCAGTGGCTCCCACATTCTGCATCATGCCGGAAATCATACCCACCGTGCCGGATACCAGGGGAACTATCTTGCTGGCGGTATTTCCGCCGATTTTGAGTATGTAAGCCGCCACCACGGTCATGACACCGGTCCGATCCAGCCCGGCGCCCAGGATCATCACGGCAATAATCGACAGGACCGCGTTGGAAGCAAATCCATTGAACAGCTCGGTGGCCGGCACGAGTCCGAGCAGACCGATCACCACCATGACCAGGATCGCGGCAATATCGACACGAATTAATTCCGAGACGAACAACCCGATGGTGGCCGTCAGCACGACCAACACCAGCACCATGTCGCCAGTAAGCGTTAAGCCGGATTCCATTTAGTGCTCTGTTTTGAGGGTCCAAATAAATATCTACCCGGCTATCCTAACGCGAGCGCAGTGAACTACACTAGGTATTTTCTCCACGCTAAAAGGAGTTTTAAAGCGACATGGACAGTGCATTGGAGACAAAAGTAACAGAGTGGTTATCGCTCGATCGCAATGCAGCGACACGGGCTGAGATTAAGCAACTGGTTGACCGCCAGAATTATTCAGCCCTTAGCTCTGCACTCCTAACTCGAATGGAGTTTGGAACTGCTGGTTTACGTGCCGCCATGGGTGCGGGATTCGCCCGAATGAATGACCTAACCGTCATTCAAACCTCGCAGGGAATTGCAGATTATTTGCAGGCTAACAAGTCATCAAATGACGTCTCCAACAATGGAATAATTATTGGCTACGATGCCCGGCACAACAGCCGCAGATTTGCCGAGCGGTGCGCCAATGTGTTTCTCGCTGCTGGTTTCAAAACACGTCTATTTCGCCAAATTTGCCCCACTCCATTCGTTCCGTTCGCAGTGAAGCTCTATGGATGTGTGGCGGGGGTCATGATTACGGCAAGCCATAACCCCAAGCAAGACAATGGATACAAATTGTACTGGGACAATGGCGCCCAGATTATTCCCCCACATGACACAAATATTTGTGCTGCGATCAGCAAATGCACTATTTTGGATTCCGCTTGGGGTGAAAATCCAATCGAAGCGGGCGCGATTGATGTTTACGACGAAGTTTTCACCCACTACTTCTCCTCGCTCAAACAGGAAGTCAAACATTTTAGTCTCAACCAAGCTTCTCAACTCAAGTTTACCTATACCGCAATGCACGGTGTTGGCACTGCCTTCACCGTTGAATCCATGAAGACTTTTGGTTTCACTGAGGCCAACAATATCGTTTTGGTGAAGCAGCAAGTGGAGCCGGACCCGGACTTTCCAACCGTCGAGTTTCCGAATCCCGAAGAGGGGGAGTCAGCCCTCAATTTATCCATGGAAGCGGCAAGCGAGGCAGGATCAACTATTATTTTGGCCAATGACCCGGACGCTGATCGCCTCGCCGTCGCAGAGAGACTACCAGACGGCGGCTGGAAGGTGTTCACTGGCAACGAACTTGGGGCGCTCTTTGGGTGGTGGCTCTGCTATTGCTACAAATACGGAGAGGGTGAAGCCCCTCGAGATATGTCGAACTGCTACCTGTTGGCAAGCACTGTGAGCAGTCGCATCCTCCACTCAATCGCAATGCAGGAAGGGCTGCACTTTGAAGACACTCTCACCGGTTTCAAGTGGATGGGATCCCGCTCGGAGCAACTCGTAAAGGAAGGGAAGACTGTGTTGTTCGCCTTTGAGGAAGCGATTGGCTACATGTGCGGTACCAGAGTATTCGACAAGGATGGAGTGACTGCTGCGGGCGTGATGGCGGAAATGGCTACCTGGTTGCAAGCCAAGGAGCAGCGCACTCTTGTGGAGCAACTGGAATACGTTTATGCAACATACGGCTCGCACATCTCATACAACTCCTATGTCATTTCCAAGGACTCCTTGAAAACTCGTCAGATGTTTGAGCAAATACGTAACGGTGGGAAGTACTGCAAGAGGGTCGCTGGCGTCGAAGTCCTCAGCATTCGTGACTTGGGTACTGGATTGGATACTGCCCGCCCGGATCATCAGGCGCTCCTACCGCTGAGCATCTCATCCCCAATGATCACCTTCCATCTCAAGAATTGCGTTACGCTCACCATCCGCAGCAGCGGCACAGAACCAAAAATCAAATGGTACTCTGAAATTATATCCAATGATGCTAATGCTAGGGAGATCCTTGTAGAGATGGTGGATACAGCTGTGCAAGAACTGATGCGGCCAAATCACTTTGGCTTTGAGATGCGAAAATTTAGGAAAAAGTGAGCGCGGCGTTAAAACCATGGGGCAGCGGTATCCTCTTGAAAAGCAGGTCCCTGACTTGATGCCCTAGACGTTCACCACGTCTTTCGTACTTGGTCTGTGGTCGCCACTGTGGCCGATTGCAGAAATCTCCTGACGGAGACAGATTTACAAAACTGTCTGACAAGCTCATGACTTGCAGCATGTGCTCCGCATAAGGCTCCCAGTCTGTCGCCAGGTGCAATTGGGCACCCGGGCACATCCTGGAGGCCAGTAATTCGATTAATGAGGACTGGATGAGCCGCCTTTTTTGATGCCGCCTCTTGGGCCAGGGATCGGGAAAGTAAATCCTCACGCCAGCCAGCGATTCTTCCGGCACCCGCTTGCGCAAAAACTCGACGGCGTCATCGTTGGCAATGCGGATATTCGTGATTCCATGCTGCTTCATCTTCAGTAACAAGTGCCCAACGCCTGGTCGGTGCACTTCCACGCCAACGTAATTCTCCGCAGGACGGGCCTGCGCCATTTGCCAGATCGCATCGCCATTACCAAAACCAATCTCCATGATGACCGGGGCATCATTGCCAAAAAGGGTTTTGAAAACAAGCAGTGATTCGTCCTCGTCAATACCAAAGCGCGGCCAAAACTCATCCATAGCCCGCTTCTGCCCCTCGGTCAGTCGTCCGCCTCGCAATACAAAGCTGCGCACGGGTCTCCTGCCAGCTGCCTTTTTTTCAGTGACATTTTTCACTCTTGAAGAACTGCTCATTCGCCTAGGAATCTGTCGGATTTGACGGTCAATTGTAGCAAGCTGCCCGATAAAGTAAGACAATACTTGAAATCCGCTGCAAAAATGCCCACTCTGCATAGCATGAGTAAAGAAGACAACTTGACTACTTCAGGTTACCTCGAACAGCAGGTATTGATTGCCATGCCGGGAATGGTGGACGGAAATTTTGCAGGCAGTGTCACACTTCTGTGCCAGCACAATGATCATGGAGCCATCGGCATCACAATCAACCGCCTCTCGGTTTTTTCATTGGGTGATATTCTTGCCCAATTGCACATCGAGTGCACAGATGACTCCATTTTGCAAATGAAGGTGCTGGAGGGTGGCCCGGTAGCCCCGGATCGGGGTTTTGTGATTCATTCCCCCAAGGAAGGTTACGAGTCGAGCATGACGGTTGGACCCGACATCATGGTTACCACCTCACGCGATGTACTGGCCGCCGTCGCTGAAGGTAACGGGCCGGATAAGTACATTGTCGCATTGGGCTATGCCGGTTGGGGCGGCGGACAACTGGAAGGTGAACTGCGAGAAAATGCCTGGCTAACCGTCATGGCGGACAGCGACATCGTTTTCGACATGCCACTGCCCAAGCGCTTCGACGGTGCACTCGGACGCCTTGGTATCAAGATAGACCGGCTGCACTCGCAGGGTGGGCATGCCTGACACCGCGGTCTCTAGCCCGCATATCCTGGGTTTTGATTTTGGTCTCCGGCGCATTGGCGTAGCAGTGGGACAATTCACCACCATGACGGCCACCCGCCTTGAAACCGTCGGCCATGGAAAAACACTGGACTGGGCCGTCATTGATCATCTGGTGCGTGAGTGGCAACCGGCACTGCTTCTGGTAGGCCTGCCACTGGCCATAAACGGCGATGAAACCGACATGTCTCGCGCCGCCAGAAAGTTTGGCGCCAGGCTTCATGATCGTTATTCACTGGATGTCAGTTTCGCAGATGAACGTCTCAGCTCGCGCGCGGCGCAAAGCCGTTTTGCCGAACTGAGGGCACAGGGAAATCTGAAAAAGAAGCATGCCCGGCAACTCGATGCCATGGCGGCACAGATCATCCTGGAAAGCTGGCTGCAATCCACTCCCGGGGAATTTTCCCGGAAAGGATTACGTCAAGAAAGGATTAAATAGTGGTTGCAGCACTGAATCATTTTACCGAGATCGATCACTGCAGCCGCGAGCAACTGGAAGACCTGATCAACTTCGCGATGGAAATTTCTTCTGATCCCGCCCCGTTTGAAAACAGGCGCAAGGGGAAAATGCTGGTTAACCTTTTCTACGAGCCCAGTACCAGGACCCGCGTTTCATTCGAGGTTGCCGCCAAGCGCCTCGGCATGCACGTGATCAATGTAACCGCCACCGGCAGCTCAGTAGAAAAAGGTGAAACGCTCACCGACACCTTTTATACCATTCAGGCCATGGGACCGGATTGCATCGTTGTGCGCCACCCTGAAGAAGGAAATGCCCGGAAACTGGCAGCGCTCGCGGAACCGGGAATTCACGTGATCAACGCAGGAGATGGCATTGCGGCGCACCCCACTCAGGCGCTGCTGGACGCAGTAACACTCAGGCAGCATGTCGGCAGCTTTCAAAAACTGCGACTGGTCATGGCGGGCGACATTCGCCATTCACGGGTGGCCCATTCCGTCATTGCATTGTTAAAAAAGCTGGACGTCGGAGAAATCCGCCTGGCCGGCCCGGCCCAATTCATGCCCGGCGAGGCAGCGACGGCTGGAACGCGTATTTTCGATAACCTGGATTCGGCAATCCGGGGCGCCAATGCCGTCATGATGTTACGCATTCAGAAAGAACGGATCACCGGTCTGGACATACCCGGTGCTGAAGAATACCACCGTGAATGGGGCCTGACGACCAGACGGCTGGGGCTTACTGAGCCCGGCTGCCACGTACTCCACCCCGGCCCGATGAACCGCGGCGTGGAAATATCATCCGCAGTGGCCGACAGCCCGCAGTCACTGATCCGCAACCAGGTCAGAAACGGCCTCTACGCGCGAATGGCCTTATTGTTGACCCTGATGCGAGAAGAAAACTAACCGGCCATCACCCGCCATGTCGCACATCCAGGGCTTTCCCCCGATATGCCGATCCGATGCCCACACTCTGATCCTCGGCAGCATGCCCAGCCGTGAATCCCTTGCCAGGCAGAAATACTACGCACACCCGCGCAACAGCTTTTGGCCCATAATAACCAGGCTCCTCGGCATTACGACAACGGATTACGCCAACCAGACCCTGCAAGTTACTGCGGGAGGCATCGCGATCTGGGACGTATTACAGGCCTGCGCCCGCCACAGCAGCCTGGACTCCGATATCGATGACCGCAGTATTGTCACCAATGATTTCAGGACGTTTTTCGAGGAACACCCCGGCATCACCCGCGTGTATTTCAACGGCGCCAAGGCTGAATCGGTCTACCGGATGCATGTGCTTCCCGGCTTAGCGACCAGGCAAGCAGAAATCGCCCTGCAACGCCTGCCTTCGACCAGCCCGGCCAATGCAGGCATGACTGTAGATGAGAAGCTGGAGAAGTGGCGCGTGATTGTTGCTGCGTGATTGTTGCTTCATGCAACATTCACGCGATCATATGGCCCTATTTTAGTTTCCTGAACTAAGTGTAGTGTCCTACACTAGGCACTGGCAATCTGGTGGCGGGCCTGCTCAGGCGTTTTACCCAAGGCATTGGCGAGTTCCTCGACCAAAAAATCCAAGGCCTGATTCAGGTGTGCCCGGTCCGAGGCGCGCAGAGTTCCTTCTGCCTCCAGCCTGCTCAATCCCTTGTAGACCTCGACGTAGTCAAGCGGGCTGCCACGCTCCATCGCTAGTTGATTGGCATTAGCACGGACTTTCCACTGACTGCTCACCTTACCATCCCATTTCTCGAGGAGGTCGAGCAATTGTTTGGCTTCGCTGGCGTTAATCGGATTGCGCACGGTACTCGCCAGATCCTGGTTGCGCATCATCAGCGTCAGTCCGTCACGCTTGAAATACACTTGGGCAAAAAGGGTTTCCTCTTCTCCTGAAAAACTTCTCTTGCGGATGGACTGGACCTGACCGATGCCGTGGTGGGGATGGTGAACGATATCTCCTTGAATAATGGTAATAATCCTTCTCCAGGAATTGTTTATTTAGGGTTGATTTATTACGATTAATCAATATGTTACATTATTTTCATACACTAGTCAATCGCAGTACTCCCATGCAGCCCAAAAAAACTGCCGAGCGCGGAATGGAATACTTAATTCCCTGCAATGTTCCTTGTAACGATGGTAATGTGAGCATCTTAGGGCCTGTTAACAGGGCCTGGAATCTTGCTCAGTGAAAAGCAGAACAGCCCGATGATGAGGCATTGCGAAAAATCCAAATGAAACGAATCTGCGTCTACTGCGGCTCCAGCCCCGGCAAATTACCCCAATACCGGGATGCGGCCCAAACCCTGGGACATGAACTGGCAGTGCGTGGAATCGCCCTGGTCTACGGCGGCGCCAGTATCGGCGTTATGGGCACTATTGCTGACGCAGTACTGGAAAAAGGCGGTGAAGCTTTTGGCGTGATTCCTGGTGTACTGGCCAACAGGGAAGTCGCGCACAGAGGTCTGAACGAGTTGTTCGTGGTGAATTCAATGCACGAGCGCAAGGCCAAAATGGCCGAGTTGTCTGATGGATTCATTGCACTACCAGGGGGATGGGGCACCATCGAAGAAATCTTTGAAATGCTGACCTGGGCACAACTGGGATTGCACCGGAAGCCTTGCGGTCTGTTGAATATTTCTTCCTATTACGACCACCTGTTTACCTTCCTGGAACACGCCATTGACCAGCGATTCGTACAGCAGGAATTCCGCCCTATGATCATGATGGATCAATCGGCCAGTACCCTGTTGGACCGTTTCCAGAACTACAGCGCCCCACACGTTAAGAAATGGATTGGGCCGGAGGAAACGTGATCAGGGTCCGGGCCATCGATCACATCGTGTTGCGCACCGCGCACCTGGCCGACATGGTGGATTTCTACTCCCGAGTGCTTGGCTGTGCCGTGGAACGGACCCTTCCGGAGGAAGTGGGCCTGTACCAACTCAGGGCCGGAAGCGCACTGATCGACATCGTTGCCGTGGACAGCGAACTTGGCCGCCTTGGCGGGGGCCCGCCGACAACCAGGCAAAACAACCTGGACCATTTCTGCCTGCAAATCGATAGCTTTGAGGAGCAGGCGTTGCTGGACTGGTTATCACAGCAGGGAATCGAAGCAAGTGAATTTGAAATACGCTATGGGGCGCAGGGTTTCGGCCCGTCCGTTTACATCAGGGATCCGGATGGCAATACGGTTGAACTGAAGGCGATAATCAAAGGGGATAAGAGATGAGGGCTTACTCCACCCCGAAATTGGTTTCGAAGCGCCAGGTCCGGGTGATGTGGAGAATATCAACCTGCTCAGAGCTGGTATTGGGAAGAGGTGAATAGGGAGCGC
>JADFKH010000037.1 GCA_022565025.1 Pseudomonadota bacterium | reverse complement strand
ACAAGGAAACAATTGTCAGATGATGGTGTGCTGCCCATGATCGGTCTCATTTTGTTGTGGAGCAACTACCAATCGCCGATCTTCGGCTACATCATTTTTTATGGATATTTTGTCGATATCGCTCTCAAACAACTCCGTAACGGCGCCTCGATCCGAATCTGGCTACAGTGGCTTGGCTGGGGCATCGCCATTGTTGCTGTTGGATTTCTGACACCGGGTTTTCAGCACTCCCTAATGGGAGTGCTCTCCTTCGCACCGGAATGGAAAGAATTCATCGCGGCATATCAATCCGCACTTGTGGTTTACGGTCAATTGGCCGTATTTTATGCTTTGATTGCGATTACCCTAATTACGCTGGTATTGCTACTGTGGAAACGGCAATTCGGCTTGTTGATCGTCTGCGTCATACTGACCTATAACTCGGCATTAATGGCACGTCTGGTAGCACCCAGTGGGTTGATCATACTGTGCGCTTTTGCCTGGATGATGAGCGATGTTGACTTGAAGAACCTACTGCGGAGTCTCCCGGCCCTGCCACGCAATGTTATTGGCGGCATCGCCCTTGTCATTTTTGTTCTTTCACTGGGGACTGGTGTGAACAGGGCTCGTGGATTTATGGAGGAGAACAAGTCTTCCGCCATACGGTATCCATCAGATGTAGTTGATTACATGATCGATCATGATATTTCGGGCCGGATTTTCAATGATTATGCAGCCGGTGGCTACCTGATTTACCGCCTTTCGCCCGACAGTCAAGTCTATATCGACGGTCGAACAAGTATCCTGTACCCAATTGCACATTACAAGCGCTTTTTGGATGCCAGCAAGTCCCCTGATGTCTTGCACTCAGAGATAGAAAAATTCGATATCAACCTTGCCCTAATGGCAAATAGTTTGCATCATTTTTCTCTGTTGAATGACTCTAACACTCTTGGTCTTGATTTCGTGGGCGCAAAATTCTCACTGTTCAGAAAAAACCAGCCAAATTTTCCTCTCCTGGGTACCCTGATCACGCAACCGGCTTGCTGGAGTGAGGACTTATCCGCAGCGCTCGAAGCGGAGCAAGCCAGGGCCAACTCGATACTGCCCGACTACTCCACGCTGCTACCCTTTATGGATTCGGTGATGGAGTATACCCATGCTGGTGACAAGACCGCTTATCTGGACAGTCTGGATGAATGGGATAAATGGACTGATTCCAAGCGTAGATTCATGGGCTACCAGGCGCTGAGTCACGGACTGTATTTGATGGCTTTCGAACTGCTCGGCGGATTCGACTATTGGATGTTCAAGGATTATCTCGCCGGCGCGCTGGCCAAGGTCCACCTTGGAGAGTGGAAAACGGCAGAGCAATTACTCAATCGCGCTACACGAATCAACTGGATGTACATGAATTATTATGACCTTGTGATCCTGCATGGATTACTGGAGCACATTCGCCAGAACGCAACGCTCGAACTAATCGACGATGCCTACGTGGACCGACTGGCCGAACAGGTAGCTGCACCCGGTGACTCCGATTCATCTTCCATTCCGGACATCCGCTCATTCTGTTCCGGCAGTAGTATAGTCATTGCTGAAGATTGATTCTCAAGCTTTTACGATTCCAGCCAGATCACACTGGCCATGCGTCCGGTCACCGCATCCCTGCGGTAGGAGAAGAACCGTTCACTGTCGCTGAATGTACAAAAGTAGCCGCCATAAACCGCGGTGATTCCCAGTTGAGTCAGTATGCGCCGAGCCACCCGATAAAGGTCCAGCAACCACGTTTCACCGTTTTTCCTGAAACAAATTCCCTGTTCTTCAGGAAAAGCCTGCCTGACGTCCTCACCTACTTGGTAAACTCCCGGGCCAATGGCCGGTCCGAGCCAGGCCATGATTTCTGCCGGCGCTTCCTTCATTTGCCTGACGGTGGCCTGCAGCACACCCTGCGCCAATCCTCGCCAGCCAGCGTGGGCAGCGGCGACCCGGTTCCCGGACCGGTTGCAGAGCAGTACCGGAAGGCAGTCAGCAGTCAAGACTGCGCAAACCTGGGCGGGTGAAGATGACACCAGGCCGTCGGCTTCGAGTCCTTCACTGCCAGCCAGGGAATGGGTCACGACCTGTGTACCGTGCACCTGGCACAACCACTGTGGCGCAGCCGGCAGGTGCAACACCAGTTTTTCCCGGTTCCTGTGCACGGCCAGCGGGTCGTCGCCGCAGCACGGCCCCAGGTTCATGCTGCTCCAGGTATCTTTGCTGAAACCACCCGCCCTGGTGGTGGTGAATGCTCGGACATTCGCCGGCGCCGGCCAATCCGGTTTGACCAACTCCATGCTCAAGCCATATACCTCCCCAGGGCGGCCAGCAGCATTATCATGTCAGCAGGAAGAGGTGCTTGGAAAAACACCCACTCACCGCTGGCCGGGTGAACCAGGCTAAGCCTGCGTGCATGCAGCGCCTGGCGGGGAAAGCCACTGATTATTTCGCGCAAGGCTTCTGGCATGTCTTTCACAGCCTTGCGAGGCTTGCCGTACACGGGATCACCCACCAGTGGATGCCCGATATGCTGCAGGTGCACACGAATCTGGTGTGTGCGCCCGGACTCGAGGGAAACTTCCAAGTGACTGATTCCCTGGAAGCGCCGCATGACCCGGAAGCGGGAAATCGCCGGTTTGCCCGCCGCCACCACGGCCATGCGTTTGCGATCGCGTGGATGGCGGCCGATGGGAGCGTCTACCGTGCCGCTCATATTGGTTTCACCCTTTGCCAGGGCCTCGTACACACGACTCATTTGCCGCGCCTGCAGCTGTTCCACCAAACTGGTGTGAGCCCTGAGGCTCCTGGCCACCACCATGACGCCCGTGGTGTCTTTGTCCAGCCGGTGCACGATTCCCGATCGCGGCAGTGTGGCCAGGCCGGAATCAAAGTGCAGCAGTGCATTTTGCAATGTACCATCCCGATGCCCGGCTGCTGGATGGACCACCAACCCGGCAGGCTTGTTGATCACGATGATATCGTCATCCACATGGATGATATCCAACGCTATGTCCTGCGGCAGAACTTCACCGTGGCGTTCCGGCAGCGCATCCAGCCGCAGGGTTTCCCCGCCGCTGATCCGGTAGGTAGTCTTCAGCGCCTGGCCATCCACGGTCAGTTCGCCACTGCGCACCCACTTTTGCAACCTTGCCCGTGAGAAGTCAGGGAACAGGACGGCGGCAAGCTGGTCCAGCCGCATACCCGTGTGTTCCGGCCCGGCTTTTGCCGTTATTCTGATTCGATTGGTTTCAGACTGTTTTAAGCGCGCCGATTCCGTTATCATTCCGCTTCCTGTATTGCTCTGGTTGTTTACATGCCCGCTTTTTTCCGATCCAACAATACCACCCGGTGGATCGTACTGCTCGCCCTGGTCCTGGCCGCCACGGTCCTGACAACGACCGGTTGCCGCAAGGATAAAGACTACCAGGACGACCGTAATGCAGCCCAGCTTTATGAAGATGCGAAGAGATACCTGGATAACAAATCCTGGGCCCGGGCCATCCAGAGCTACAAGATGTTGCAGACACGTTATCCGTTTGGCCGCTATACCGAGCAGTCCATGCTCGATTTGTCTTACGTCCATTTCAAGGGAAGGGATCCGCAAAGCGCCCTGTCAACGCTGGACCGTTTCATCAGGACCTACCCAACACACCCCAATGTGGATTATGCCTATTACCTTAAAGGCCTGGTCAACTACCAGCAGAATCTTGGATTCCTTCAGCGCTTGATGCCCACCCGGGTGAGGGACCGTGACCAGTCTTCCGCCCTGGATGCGTTTTTGGACTTCTCTGAGCTGCTGCGCCGGTTTCCCAACAGCCGTTACGTGCCGGATGCACGGCAGAGAATGGTGTTTCTGCGCAATAATCTCGCCGCCTATGAAATCCTGGTTGCTGACTATTACATCAGGCGCAAAGCCTATATTGCCGCGGTCAACCGGGCCCGCTACGTGCTCGAAGTGTATCCCAACACACCAGAGACTGTGGAAGCTCTGGTCATACTCCACAAAGCATATACCGAGCTGGAATTGCCGCAACTGGCGGACAGCTCCTGGGATGTTCTGGAGCTGAATTATCCGGATCATTATTACGTTCAGGGCAAAAAACAGAAACGCAGCTGGGCGTCTCGCCTGTGGCCGTTTGACTAGCTGTCCCGCCAGCCTGAGGTAATCGGATAGCGGCGGTCGCGGCCGAAGGCGCGGTGGGTAATTCGCACGCCTGGTGGCGCCTGACGGCGCTTGTATTCGCTCAGCAGCACCTGTGCCGCAATGCGCCGCACCATCGCCTCCTCGAAACCATCCTCCACGATCCGGTCAATCGACCAGTCCAATTCCACGTAGCGTTTCAGAACCTGGTCCAGGACTGCATAGGGCGGCAGCGAGTCCTGGTCCGACTGGCCGGGGGCGAGCTCTGCTGAAGGGGCGCGCTCAATCACTGCTTCGGGAATAGCTGCTGAAACGCTGTTGCGATAACGGGCAAGATCGTAGACACGGGTTTTGAGGCAATCCAGCAACGGTCCGAAACCACCGCACATGTCGCCGTAAATCGTGCAGTAACCTACCGCCAGTTCGCTCTTGTTGCTGGTAGCCAATGGCAGCCAGCCAAACTTGTTCGACAATGCCATCACGATGTCACCCCGTATCCTTGCCTGCAAATTTTCCTCACTAAGGTCTGGAGCACGGCCTGCAAAGGAGGGCTCCAGCAGCTGGAGAAATTCCTCATACGCCGGTTCGATAGAGATACATCGATGGTCCGCGCCCAGCATGACCGCCTGTTCCTGTGCGAGGTCCAGGCTCAGGCCCGAGGTATGCCGTGACGGCATCATGATCGTGTGCACCCGGTCGGCGCCCAGGGCGTCCACTGCGATGGCCAGTGTCAGCGCCGAATCGATCCCACCGGACAAACCGAACACCACGTCGCTGAAACCGTTCTTGCGAATATAGTCGCGCAGGCCACAAACCAGGACCCGGTAAATTTCTTCCACTGGATCATCCGGCGCCGTCGGCCAGTTGCGTGCTTCCAGTGAGCCAGTGCCCGGATGAAAATCCGCCAGCAACAGGGATTCTTCGCACAATGGCCCAGGTTCGCTGCAGTTGCCCTGCCGGTCCATCAGCATGCTGCGGCCGTCGAATACCAATTCATCCTGCCCACCTACCAGGTTGCAGTACACCATCGCCAAACCGGTATCCTCATGACGGTCGGCAAACATTTCTTTGCGCCTGGCTAACTTGTCTTCGCGATAAGGCGATGCATTGGGCACCAGCAATAATTCAGCGCCCAGATTTTTCGCCAGGAAAGCAGGTTGGGATTCCCAGGTATCCTCGCAGATCAGAACAGCGATCCGGGTACCTTTCAATTCAAGTACCAGAGTCTCAGATCCGGGAACAAAATAACGTCGCTCATCGAACACCGCGTAATTGGGTAACAGTTGTTTGAAGTAACGACCGGCCAGTCGGCCGTTACGGATCCAGCTGACTGCATTGTAGCGCTGACCTTGTTCCTCCCAGGGATGGCCGATCACCACGTCTATACCCTTCACACTTGCAGTCAGTTCATGTACAGCATGACGCACAGCCTGCAGAAAACCGGGGCGAAGCAACAGGTCTTCGGGGGGATAGCCCGTCAACGTCATCTCGGGGAACAGCACGAGGTCTGCCTCTGCGTTGCGTGCCTGGGCAATCAGTCCCTGTGTTTTGCACAGGTTTCCCCGGATATCGCCAACCAGGAAATCATATTGCGCCAGTGCGATGGTGATCATGGGGAATCAGGGCACTGTTTACAGGCCCTGCAAACGTTCAAGGATCGCACTGCCCAGGTCTGCCGGTGAACGGACCGTGGTGACTCCCGCCGCTTCCAGTGCCTTGAATTTGGCATCAGCGGTACCCTTTCCACCTGCAATGATGGCGCCTGCGTGGCCCATCCGTTTGCCCGGAGGCGCCGTGACACCGGCAATGTAAGCTACCACCGGTTTGGTCACATGGTCCGCAATAAATTCGGCTGCGTCTTCCTCGGCGGAACCGCCGATTTCACCGACCAAGATGATGCCTTCCGTTGCAGGATCATCCTGGAACAGGCGCAGGCAATCGATAAAATTCATGCCCTGGATCGGATCGCCGCCAATGCCAATACAGCTCGACTGGCCGAGCCCGGCCAGGGTTGTCTGGTAAACCGCTTCGTAGGTCAGGGTGCCCGATCGTGATACCACTCCTACGCGGCCTTTGCGGTGAATCTGCCCCGGCATAATGCCAATCTTGCATTCTTCGGGCGTGATAATGCCCGGACAGTTAGGGCCAATCAACCAAGTGTCCGGTTGATCATCCACCACGGCCTTCACGGTTATCATGTCCTGAACGGGAATACCCTCGGTAATTGTGACGATCACCCGTACGCCCGCATCCACTGCTTCGAGGATCGCGTCCGCCGCAAATGCCGGCGGCACATAAATAACACTCGCCTCAGCGCCGGTCTCAGCCACGGCGTCTGCCACCGTGTCGAATACCGGCAGGCCGAGGTGCTCCTGGCCGCCCTTACCCGGCGTGACTCCACCCACCATGCGGGTGCCGTAATCCAGCGCCTGGCGGGAATGGAAAGTGCCCTGGTTGCCGGTAAACCCCTGGCAAATGACTTTTGTTTTGCCATCGATCAATACGCTCATTATTTTTCTCCGCGTGCCTATGCTGCCGCCACCGCCGCGACCACTTTCTTTGCCGCATCATTCAAATCATTCGCGGCAATAATCGACAGGCCGCTTTGCTCCAGCAACTGCCTGCCTTGCTCAACATTGGTACCTTCCAGCCGGACCACCACGGGAACATTTACGCCCACTTCACGGACGGCCTGAATAATCCCCTGGGCAATTTCATCACAGCGCACGATGCCGCCAAAAATATTCACCAGGATGGCCTCCACCTGATCGCTGGCAAGGATGAGCTTGAATGCTTCACTGACTCGCTCAGCATTCGAGCCACCACCCACATCCAGAAAATTGGCGGGTTCGCCACCGTTCAGCTTGATCACATCCATGGTGGCCATGGCCAAGCCGGCGCCATTCACCATGCAGGCAATATTGCCGTCCAGAGTGATGTAATTCAGGTCATGCTTGCTGGCCGCCAACTCGGTGGGATCCTCCTGGGCTTCGTCACGCATTGCCACCAGGTCCGGATGACGGAACAGGGCGTTGTCATCCGCGTTGATCTTGGCGTCCAGTGCCAGCAAATTTTGCTGCTGGTCTATGATCAGCGGATTAATTTCTATGATGCTCAGGTCCTTATCACAAAAGAGCCGGTACATGCCGGACATTATTTTTCCCAGCTGACGGACCTGAATGGCACGAAGCCCCATCGCGAAACCCATCTGGCGGGACTGATAAGGCTGCAGACCGGCCGTGTTGTCAACGTTCACGGTGAAAATTTTTTCAGGTGCTGTTGCCGCGACTTGCTCGATATCGACCCCCCCCGCTGCCGAGCCGATGAACGTGATACAACGGTTGACGCGATCGACCAGGGCGGACAGATACAATTCACTCTCAATATCCGATGCTTCGGCAATCAACACGCTGTCAACCGGCAACTCCAGCCCGGCGGTCTGGTAGGTACTGATTTTTAAATTGAGCATGCGTTCAGTCTCCGCCCTTACCTCCTCCAGCTTATGTACCAGCTTCACACCACCAGCCTTGCCACGTCCACCGGCGTGGACCTGGGCCTTGACCACCCACATGCTCCCCCCCAGCTCGCGCGCAGCTTCCACCGCAGCAAGGGGTGTATTGGCAACGATGCCGGCAGGTACCGGTATTCCGTATTCGGCGAACAGATCCTTCGCCTGGTATTCATGAAAATTCATGCTTGTTCCTCACTTTGGATGCAGGGTTTCTGACACCTGATCCGGGATGGGTATCGGGATTCTGGCAGCGACGAATATCTTCACCCGAATCCACGATTAAATCAAAGACAATTCAGCCTTCACTGCACTGGATGTTATACTCTTGCGGCGCACTTTATCCACGTCATGCAGCACAGGGAAAGGGTTTGCTTCCTAGGGCCTGTAAACACTTGCCAATGAAAAGACCGGATGATTTCACTTTATACCCCTTGTCGTCCTCGCTGACACGCAGGGTTGTTAACTACCTGAACATTTATCGCTTGGTCATTGCGATGCTGCTCGGTTTCGCTCATTCTAGCCAGCTGATGGACATCAGTGGCGCAGACAGTAGCCGGGCCTTTGCCAGAGCCATACTGATCTCCTACATGCTGTTTGCCGCGTACCATCTTTTCAGCGCCCGGCGCAAGGATACCAATTTCTTCAGGTTGGCCACTTATTCCCTGACGACCGACATCCTGTTCCTGTCCATGCTGGTGCTGGCTCTGGGTCAGTTAGGGGGTGGTATTGGCATCTTGCTGGTATTCAGCAGCGCAGTTGCCGCGGTATTACTGCCGCTGAGAATCGCCCTGTTCCTGGCTTCAATCGCCAGTCTCACCATGATCGGTGGTGCATTGTGGAATTACCACCCTGACACCACCACCATGGAGTCCTTGTTGCAAGCTGGCATGTACAGTGTCATCGCAATGGTATCAGCAGTCATGGCCCATCAATTGGCCTACTGGGGCAGGGATTACCGGCTGATCGCGGAAAAACACCGTGAAACGGTTTACGAGTTGGAGCAGGTCAACGAACTGATCATCCGGCGTATGCGCACCGGTGTGATCGCAGTAGACCACGATTGCAAGATCCGGGTGATGAACGAGACGGCCTGGTTCCTGATGGGCAGCCCACCGGTTCGTCAACGCCACCTGAACACGCTGTCGCCCAGGCTGAATCAGGCACTCGCTAATTGGAAAAAGAACCCGTTTGCCGACCAGAAACCGGTACTGCTGGAACCCAGCCAGGCCCAGGTACTGCCTAGTTTCGTAGCACTGCCCGGCGATCCCGACTTCGGCGCCCTGGTTTTTCTCAGCGACAGTAACATTGTGGCCCGCAGGGCAGTGGAATTGTCCGTCAATACCCTGGCCAAGCTATCCGGCAGCATTGCCCATGAAATCCGCAATCCGCTGGCTGCACTCACTCACGCGGCCCAATTATTGGAAGAATCACCCCAGATACGCCTGTCGGAAATGCGCCTGGTCCACATCATTCAGAACCATGCAAAGCGAATGGACGGCATCGTAGAAAATATCCTCCAATTGTCACGCAGGGAACATTCCCGCCCGGAACTGGTGCCCTTGCATACCTTCCTGTATGAATTTGCCAACGAATTCAGGGTCTCCGTGGTCAACCGTGAACTCGAATTCGAGGCTGCCATCGATCCCGAGGAAACCCTGGTCGTGTACGACAAGAGCCAGTTGAGCCAGTGCTTGTGGAAGCTGCTGGACAACGCCGTCGACCATGCCAGCAAGGACAAGTCCATCCCCAAGATCAGGCTGGCCCTGACCAAGGACGAAGAGTCTGGATTTTGCATCATCACCATTGCCGATAATGGCCCGGGCATCAGTAAAATGCAGCTGGACAAGATTTTTGAGCCCTTTTACACCACCAGGAAGGATGGTTCAGGCCTTGGTTTGTACATCGCCCGGCAACTTTGTGAGGCAAACCAGGCCGAACTTACGGTAGACTCTGAACTTGGGCAGGGTGCTTTTTTTCACATTCGCCTGGCCTTGGCCCGTGGAAGCCCCAAAACAAAGACGATGAAGCCATTGGTATAGGGTCAGCACCTGAAATGACAACCACAATGGATCGTATGACAGTACAGGAATCAATATGATTCAAAATACGCAGCGAGTACTGGTTATCGACGACGAACCCGATATTCGTGAATTACTCAACCTAACTCTAAGCCGGATGGGGCTGGATGTCACGACCGCTGAAAACCTCGCCGAGGCCAGGCAGGCCCTGCAGGACCAAACTTTCAGCTTTTGCCTTACCGACATGCGTTTACCGGATGGAAACGGGCTCGACCTGGTGGAAGAGATTTCCAATCAATTCCCCGACCTTCCCACAGCGGTCATCACCGCGCACGGTAAAATTGAAGACGCCGTCCATGCTCTGAAGATGGGCGCCTTTGATTTTGTCTCCAAGCCGGTGGACTTGACGGTTCTGCGCAAACTGGTAAACACTGCGCTCAAATTGTGCAGAGACGAACCCCTCGAACAGGCCCCGCAGGGTGAATCTGCAGCCAAGGCACCGGAGGCCATACTCGACAAACTGGTCGGTCACTCTAAGGCCATCACGCAATGTAAAACCATGATTGCCAAACTGGCGCGCAGCCAGGCTCCGATACTGGTGAGTGGAGAATCCGGTTCAGGCAAGGAATTGGCAGCAAGATTGATCCATGAACTGGGTCCCCGGGCCGACGGGCCTTTCATCCCGGTAAATTGCGGTGCCATTCCCACCGAACTGATGGAAAGCGAGTTCTTCGGCCACAAAAAGGGCAGTTTTACCGGTGCAACCGCGGACAAGAAAGGCCTGTTCCAGGCCGCTGACGGCGGCACCCTGTTGTTGGACGAGGTGGCCGACCTGCCACTGCACATGCAAGTGAAACTGCTGCGCGTCATCCAGGAAAAAGCCGTGATGCCTATCGGGGCCCGCCAGGAGGTGCCGGTGGATGTGCGTATCCTCAGCGCCAGCCACAAGCCCCTGAAGCCCCTGGTGGAAAGCGGAAAATTCCGTAATGACCTTTATTTCCGCTTGAATGTGATCGAGCTGCGCATGCCCAGCCTGAGTGAACTCCGCGATGATATTCCCTTGTTGGCGGAACGCTTCCTGGATGAGATCGCTGGACAAAGGGAAGGACAAACTACCCCCAGGATTTCCCAAGCGGCCATGGCAGCACTGCAAGGACACCGTTATACAGGCAACGTACGTGAACTGATCAATATCCTGCAGCGGGCGGTGACCCTGTGTGAGGGGGATGTAATCGAGGAAGACGACTTGCTGCTGGAACACGTCGGTGTGCATGGTGCGCAAACAGACACCCAGGAGAAATCGGACGACCAGTCACTGGACTCCTACATAGAAGACATCGAAAAGAAGATGCTGGAAGACGCCTTGCGAAAAGCGCGTTATAACAAAACCCGGGCCGCCCAACAGCTCGGCATCAGTTTCCGCTCATTCCGCTACAAATTGAAGAAGTTCGGGATTGACTGAAAAAGCGACAACAGGCGAACCGTTTAATTTCAACAAATTGCCTGCCCGGGATTACCTGGAGCAACGCCAAGCGCTAATCCAAGCATTTCGCACTGTGCGCCGGCACTCGGAACAAATTGCATCACCTTTCAGCCCTGAAGACCAGCAAATACAGTCCATGCCCGAAGCCAGCCCGGTCAAATGGCACCTCGCCCATACAAGCTGGTTTTTCGAAACGTTTATCCTGGCAGAGTTTGCGCCCCGCTTTAAGTGGTTCAACGAGCATTTTTGCTACCTGTTCAATTCGTATTACAACGCGGTCGGGAGGCAGTACCCAAGGCCGCAAAGAGGACTGATGTCGAGCCCGGGGCTGGAGCACGTTATGCAGTACCGCAAACAGGTCACGACCCACATGCTGGATCTGCTACAAGGCTGTGACGATGACCTTTTTGAGAAACTTGCAGCAAGCCTGGTGCTGGGACTCAATCACGAACAGCAGCACCAGGAGTTGATCATGACGGATATCAGTCATGCCCTGCTTTACCGAAATTGCGAACAAGGTCAGCCAGTTTCAAAACAGCCAGTGTGCATGAATTCAAGTGAAAGCAATTCATCAACGAATGGTTGGCTGGATTTTAAGGGCGGAGAAGCAATCACAGGCTACCAGGGACAAGGCTTTTGCTTTGACAATGAACTGGCGGCCCACCTTGAACTGTTGCAGCCTTTCCAGATCGCCAGCCACCTGGTGAGTAACGCGGATTGGATCGAATTCATGGATGCGGGCGGTTACGACGATCCGCTGCTCTGGCTTTGCGATGGATGGGCCTGGAAAATGAAAAATGGTATCAGTTGCCCCTTGTACTGGCTTCAGGTAGATGACAACTGGTACCACCGTATCCTGTCGGGACCCGAGGGTATGCCGGCACGCAGGGCTGTTTCTCATATCAGTTACTACGAAGCAGATGCGTTCGCCAGTTGGAAAAATGCCAGACTCCCCAGGGAAGCAGAATGGGAACAGGTGGCAAGATCTTATGGTTGGAAAACAAATCGCGAACCCGACAGAAAACCGGACAATAAAAAATGGCGCAGTAACTCTGTATATGACCTGGACCGGTGCTGGCAATGGACGCAAAGTGCCTATTCCGCCTATCCCCAATTCCAGGCCTCTCCAGGCATGGCTGCTGAATACAATGGCAAGTTCATGGTCAACCAGATTGTCCTGAGGGGTGCATCGCAAGCAACCGCAGCTTTCCATTCCCGCGCCAGCTACCGGAATTTTTTCTATCCAGACGCCCGCTGGCAATTTACTTCACTGCGCCTGGCAAGGGACTCGGACTGATTGCATGAATGCTCATTCCAAAATAACCATGAAACGTGGGCGCAAAACCGATTCTCGGGGCATACCATTAAGCGCCCTGGCGATACCCTTGCTGCTGGGCATCTATCTCCTTATTACCTCGACCCGCTACCTGTTTTCCAACATAGCCATACTTGATGCCAAGCGGATGATAGAAATTGCGGTTTTTGGCGTTATTCTTGTGGTTGCGATCCTTGAACCCAAACTGAGAATGGAGCTGGCTGCTCAGTTCAGGCGAATTTCACCATGGATCGGCCTGGGGCTGCTTGGAATAATCGGGCTGGGTGCCATCTCCTCGGGATACAACGCGGCATCCCCGTTTGCGCTGGCCTATTCACTCGCAGACGTTTACATGCTGGCAATGATCGTTGTACTGACCCTGGTGGTGGCTGCTTGCCGATCGATTGCCGGTACCCGATTCGATCAACTGGCCATGTTTTGCCTGGCACTGCTGGGACTGGCGGTCGGGCTGCAGGAACTTATTGGTGTGGCCGTCTCCTGGAATGCCGGCTATCAATTCAGTTACGACATTGCACTGACCCATTTCGCACACCCGCGTTTCTACAACCAACTGCAAAGCTGGACGGTTCCGCTACTGGCCGCGCTGCCCGTGGTCTTTTCCCGGCACCGGCTGGCCGCGCTGCTGTGTGTCCTTATCCTGGGCCTGCACTGGTACATTTTGCTCATGACCGGCGCACGCGGCAGCACCCTGAGCCTGCTGGTGGCATTTGCTGCTTCACTGCTGCTGTTCCCTCAGGCCCGGCGCCAGATCATCAAATGGCAGTCAGCCGGATTCCTGCTCGGTGCGGTAATCTACCTTTTGATGTTTCTCGGTCCGGATTCAGGCCATCAACCACTTGGCGCACCAACGATACTGCAAGCGCCAGCGACAGAAGACGTTGCGGCAGCGGAAAATCCGGGTACGGCGGGCCTGTCTGGCAAGACGCGAGGAGAGGCGGCCAACCCCTACCTTGAACTTTCACTGGGTAGGCCCATGCTGCACAGTTCGGGGCGAATCAACCTATGGAGTACCGCGCTCGGCTATGCAAAGGAAAACCTCCTGCTTGGCATCGGGCCAATGAACTTTGCCTGCAAAGGGCCTTTTGGCCGGGTGGGACACCCGCACAATTTCGCCTTGCAACTGCTGAGTGAGTGGGGTTTGCCGGCAACGCTACTGGCGATTGGCATCCTGGTTGCGCTGCTGAACCTGTTGGTTTCTCGTTTGCGAGTACCCCCCGGCCTGGGACCCCCGGAGCCGCGGCTGCTCCAGGCGGTGCTGTCCACCAGTCTACTGGCGGCTATTTTGCACTCTGGATTAAGCGGGCTTTTGATCATGCCAGCCAGTCAGGTAGCAGCCGTGTTGATCTGCGGCTGGTTACTGGGAACTTTCAGTCCGTGCGAGGACAACTTGACCGGTTATCCCAAGGAGTACAAGGAGTCTCAATATCGGTACGTAAGTACACTTGTTCTCATCATCTCACTGGCGTCCAGCCTGGTGTTATGGCTTTTCATCAGCCAGGAGGTGAAAAAAATGACCAGCTACAAGAGGCAACTGCCGTCAATTGAATGGGTCATGCCCCGCTTCTGGCAGTTAGGTAAAGTATGCTGGCTGCACGCGCATCCAGAAAAGTAAGGCTGTATCCAGCTACAAAACCCCTAATCAGGGTGACGCTTTTTGTCACTTATTGACGCAGCTTGGCAGCTTGTTCTCTTGGGAGCCTGGAAAACAGTTTATAACATTCTGTTTTTTATGGTTATTTTAATATGGCACTGTATTTGCATTATAAATCCTGCATCCCGATCATGATAGGGACGTCTAAAGTGGGTCATAATGAACCACGAAATACCGGGAGGGTATATTGTATGAATTACATGAAACGCGTTTCAAAAGGTTTTACATTGATCGAACTGATGATCGTTATTGCGATCATCGCCATCCTCGTAGCGCTGGCATTGCCTGCCTACCAGGACTACACCATTCGCACGAAGGTCAGTGAAGGCCTCAGTGTCGCGGCATCCGCCAAGATTGCTGTTGCCGAAACCTGCCAGTCAGACCCAACGTTGTCGCCCAGTAACAGTGGCTCCAATCTGGGCTATCTTTTTACTGCAAGCAAGTATGTCACCGGCATTACTTTTGATGGTTCTTGCGCCGTTGGCAACACTGTGAACATTAGGATCGTTACCAATAATACGGGCGCTACTACTGATGTCATTTTCAACCTTGCCGGAGTCTTGGGAAATGGCAGCGTTGACTGGTTGTGCACCCATACCGCTGGCGAAGACCGTCACGTTCCGACGACTTGCCGTGATACATAAACGGCAATTCGGGCATAACTGCAAGACAAAAACCCCCGCATCGACTGCGGGGGCGTTTTGGGGGGCAGCATAATCGTCCGTGAATCCTAGAACAGGCAATCGGCGTCATTGACAGGCCGAAGAAAAAAACTTAACCTCAGTTGGGCAGGGGAAGCAAATTTCCGCCTCGAACATGGAGCGTCGTAGGAAGACCAGAAAATCAGGTTTGGCTACTTGATCCGAACAGAGCGGTCGGTTTGGAAGAAGGCGGTATCGGGAATGATTTCAATGGCACTTTCCACTTCGTCTGATCGCTTACAAAAACTGCTGCACAAACTTTCCAAAGAGGATGGTTTTACACTCATCGAACTGATGATCGTGGTGGCCGTTATCGCCATTATTGTCATGCTTGCTCTACCCGCCTACGCCGGTTACACCATTCGTACAAAAATAACCGAAGCCCTGAGTTTAGCCAACGCGGCAAAAACCGCCGTCAGCTCAACATGCCAGGAAGACCCCACCATCACAGCACTGTCGGTCCAGAATTCAGGCTATTATTTCGATCAATCGACCAAGTATGTCGCCAGCGTTAATATCAGCGGTCCATGCACACTGTCGGTAATCACCATCGTTACCCAAAATACCGGGGCTGCACCAAGCCCAACTCTGACAATTACCGGCACACTAGGAGAAGGGAACATGACATTTGTCTGCGCGAGCGACGGACCAAATAAACACGTTCCGCGAACCTGTCGTACCTGAATTTCCCACCAAATGGAAATGCCATCCTTCCCCTAAGCCTTGCATGGCGCGTATTTTTATTGGAAACTGATCCAATATCGAACAAAACCAGTGGGGTTGCCTGCAATCGCTAAAGCCTCTCGTTTACGGTAGGTTTTGTCTTTATTTACCATACCTTGCAAAAAGCAGGTGATAAACAGGTATACTGTTAACCGGGTAAAAGGAGAAACCCGCGGATGAGCACCGAATTAAAGGTTAGCAGCAATTTGAATGGACTCGCCCGCCGATTGGTGGGAGAAAACATTCTGGATGAGGCCACGGCCGCTCACGCCTGTGCTCAATCCAGTAAAAAAAACAAGACGCTGCTTGCCTGGCTAATCGAGAATAATTCGGCAGACCTGACCTTACTCGCTGCCGCAGCGGCTGAAGAATTCGGCATTCCCCTGATCGACATCAGCGCCTTCGACCTAAGCCAGGCTCCCCTCAGCCTGGTCAGCGAAGCCCTGATTGAAAAGCATCAAGCCTTGCCGCTATACCTTCGCGGCAACAAGTTGTTTATCGCTCTTAAGGACCCGACTGACCACGAGGTCATCGACGAGATGGCATTCAGTTCCGGGTTCCATGTCGAACCCATCCTGGTGGCAGCCAGCCAGCTGAAGCCAGCCATCGAGCGGGCCATGGAATCCACCAGCCCGGCATTTGACGATTTCGATGACGAAGAGGAGTTGGAAGAAATTGGCTTTGCATTTGACACCGAAAGTAGCGAAGAAGAAGGATTTGACGCGGCGGTAGATGATGCGCCGGTGGTGCGGTTTATCAACAAGGTCTTGCTGGATGCCATTCGTAAGGGCGCTTCCGATATTCATTTCGAACCTTATGAAGACCGCTACCGCATCCGCTACCGCTTGGACGGTGTGCTCAAGAACGTCGCCGGTCCGCCCATTCAGATGTCCCGGCGCCTTTCATCCAGGCTAAAGGTCATGGCGGGGCTGGATATTGCCGAGAAGCGGGTTCCCCAGGACGGCCGCATCAAAATGAACCTGTCCCGTAGCAAGAGCATCGATTTCCGCGCCAGCACCTGTCCCACCCTGTTCGGCGAGAAAGTAGTGCTGCGTATCTTGGATTCTTCGATAACCAGGATGGGTATCGAACAGCTGGGTTTCGAACATCAGCAGCGAAATCAGTTTAACGATATGGTCAGCAAGCCCTACGGCATGATGCTCGTGACCGGCCCGACGGGCAGTGGTAAGACCGTCACACTTTACACCGCGTTGCAAATGCTCAACGACGAAGGCAGAAATATTTCCACGGTGGAAGATCCGGTGGAAATTCGTATGGATGGCATCAACCAAGTCCAACAAAATGTCAAGCAGGGTATGACTTTTGCCCGGGCGCTCAGGGCCTTCCTGCGACAGGATCCGGACGTGATTATGGTCGGGGAGATTCGTGATCTGGAAACGGCCGAAATCGCAATCAAGGCAGCACAAACGGGTCACCTGGTGCTCTCAACGCTGCATACCAATGATGCACCCCAATCCATTACACGCCTGATGAACATGGGTGTACCCACCTATAACATTACCTCCGCCGTCAACTTGGTAGTAGCCCAGCGATTGGTTCGGAAGTTGCATATCTGAAAGCAGCAACATGAAAT
>JADFKH010000221.1 GCA_022565025.1 Pseudomonadota bacterium | reverse complement strand
TGGTGCTGGCGCTGGGTTATTTCACATACGACAAGTTCGTGTTGTCCGCGGCCCATTGCGCGATGTGGTCAACTGCCACTGCAGTATGTGCCAGCGTCTGCACGGCAACTTCGGTCCGCTTCTGTTAAGGATTAACAGATTGGGTGATTAGGGGCATTGCATGAGTCCGCTCCGGCGGGCGAATCTTATTATTTCTCCAGGCGGGCAATAAGGCTCGAAGTGTCCCAGCGGCGGCCGCCGAGATCTTCGACTTCAGCATAAAATCCATCGACGAGCTCTGTCATCTCGAGATTGGCGCCGTTCCCAGCCGCTACCTCCAGCGCGATCTTCAGGTCCTTGCGCATCCATTCGACGGCGAAACCAAACTCGAATTCGTCACTGACCATGGTCTGCCAGCGATTTTCCATCTGCCATGATTGCGCCGCACCTTTAGAGATCGCGCCGATGACTTTCGCAGCATCGAGACCGGCGCGCTTCGCGAAATGCAGGCCCTCCGACAGTCCTTGCACGACGCCCGCGATGCAGATCTGGTTAACCATCTTCGCCAGTTGCCCGGAGCCGACTGGGCCGATCAACGAGATTGCTTTCGCGTATGCTTCCATGACCGGCTCCGCTCGCGCAAAGACGTCGTCGTCGCCCCCAACCATGATCGTGAGCTGGCCACTTTCGGCGCCAGCCTGCCCACCCGAGAGCGGTGCATCGAGGAAGCCGACATCCTTGCCGCGCAGCGCGTCGCTGACTTCGAGTGCAACGACGGCTGAAGCAGTCGTGTGATCGACGATGATGCCGCCTTCCGGTATTCCCTGCAGGATGCCGTTGTCTTCCAGTATGACCTGGCGGACGTCGTTATCGTTGCCGACGCAGGAAAAAACGATCTCGGCGTTCTTCGCCGCAGCGGCCGGAGTGTCTGCGCAGTTGCCACAGTATTTTTCACGCCACTCATAAGCTTTAGCCATCGTACGATTGAATACCGTGACTTCATGGCCGGCAGTCTTGAGGTATCCGGCCATTGGGAAGCCCATGACGCCCAAGCCGACAAACGCGATTCGCATAATTGATCCGTTCTCAATAGTGGACATTCATCATTATAAGGTTGAATGACCGCTTCGGGTGATTCCAACATATCGTCAACCGATCAAGTGACCAGCTGCTTTTGAGTGAAATATAGATACTCCGTCCCGCTTTCAGTGATAGTAGGGACAGCTGGCATGTATCTGTCAGCGAAGCTCAATTGCTGGCCAATTCCCTGAGAATAATGCTCCAGTGATCCAGCGCATCGTAGAATGCCTTGATGGGCACCCTTTCGTTGAGACCATGGGCATACATCTCATCCGGATCCATAAACAAGCCACTCACCGCCCAGGTAGGAATTCCGGCCTTACGAAAGTGCATACCATCGGTCCCACCGGATTCCATGTAGGCGATCACCTTTACATCCGGGTAACGTGTGTGCACAGCCTTGCTAACCGCTGCAACAACGTCCAGACGTAACTCAGATATGGGACTTTCTGTGGCTTCCTCAAGCTGCTTGAATTCGATAGCGTCATTGCCGATGACTTGTTTGAGTAGCGCTTCAATTTCAACTACTGGTACACCCGGGAATACGCGGCAATTAACGGTGGCCGTGGCAGACTGTGGCAACGCATTTTCAGCATGACCCGCTTGCAGCATGGTCACCACACAGGTCGTGCGGGTAGTGCCCACGTAGGAAGACTCGATTGCCAGTCGGTCTGTAGCAGCCTTATCTTGCGGGTTATCGGCGAAGTGGATCATAGCGCTCCCCAACTCACCGCCCAGTTGTTTCCCCGTCTCCTGGAAGAAAGCCAGAGTCATATCATTCCAGCGCACCGGAAACTGGTAACCCTGTATTTTGGTGATGGCATGCGCCAGTTCATAAATTGCATTATCCGGTCTGGGACGGGAGCTATGCCCACCAGGATTGTGTGCCGTAATCTCCCAGGTTACATAGGTCTTCTCAGCAGCTTGAATGAGGTAAGCCACCGGCTTTCCATCCGCGCTAAGGTCACCACCGCCGGCATCAGAGTTCAGGGCAAACTCGGCTTTGGCGAGGTCTTTCCGCTCATAAGCCAGCATACGCGTAGTCGCCATACTGCTCTCTTCGTCACCGGAAAAGGCAATGATCAGATCCCGGTTGGGCACAAAACCCTCTTTCTTCAGGCGAATAAAAGTAGATGTAAGCTGGGCCACTCCAAACTTGTTGTCCTGACTGCCACGAGCATAAAAATAGGTATCGTCCCTGGTTAACTCAAAGGGCGGCCGTTCCCAGTCCTGCGCAAGAGCCTCCACCACGTCCATATGGCCCAACAAAAGAATCGGCGCTTTGCCCGAAGAACCATCACCTCGATATCTTGCAATCAGGGAGACAGTCTCGCCAAGTGGCACTATTTCCACATCTTCTTCAGGGAAACCCGCAGCGAGGAGTTCATCGGCAAGATAGTTCGCCACCTCCGGTACCTTGCCAAGATTCTTGGAAGATTCCACACCGATAATGCGGGTGTAAATTTCCAAGGTTTTTTGGGCGTGCTCAGAGAGCGTGTCCTGTGTAGCAATCGCCCCAGAAGATAACAGCATGGCAGCTAACAACGTAATTATTTTTTTCATGGCAAACCCTTAACTAATAAACAGTCTTAAGTTTAGGGGGAAAGAATCCGTTCGTCATGATTTATTTGCGTCAGGCTATAGGGATGTAATCGAATCAGTGGATTAGGCTACGCGCCGATCAAAACGACTCAATAAGGCTTATTTGTGCGTGAAAATGACCATCTGATCAATGCTTCATGAAGTTCCGCTTAGGGTCTATTCTGTTGAAAACTCCAAAAGACAATAAAATAGGATGAAAAGATTGGTTTTTTATGCGTTTCCTGTCCGCCTTTGTGCAGTATGCCTTTATCGGTTGGCACTATATTGTTTTCCAATTGTCTGCTCGTATTGAACTTACCAGGTATTTTCTGTAAGCCGCTTATTCAATGGGTACCAAAATGAAAAAACTGCTTGCCATTCTGCCTTTACTGGCACTGCTTCCGTCCGGCCTAGTGGCTGATTTTTCCCGCTCACAAGCAGTACTGCACCCCCAGTTTCCCGGTACCGGCCCATTTATTATCGAAATCAGTGGTACCTGGCCCACCGATTGCCACCCTGGGGAGCAAAAACCGGTAATCGAGTCCTTTGACGGCCATGCCGTGGAAATTGGCTTTGAAATCATTGTTGTGCACGTTACCTGCAATGCCAGTGATACCCGTTACCGGGCCCTGGTGGACATGAGCGAAGTGGTCCGCACAAGCAAGCCGCTCGGCGATATGCTGGATGTCCGGGTCAGCTTCGGGGAGAACATCCTGGAGCAAGCCCTGGAACTGGTCTGCCCGCAAGACTGGGACTGTGCAAGCCTTTCCGGGAATCAGCAACGGCCGGAACCGGGCCTTTATTCCACCCCGGGCCTGGCAAACCAGGGACTGCTGGTGGCACGGCAGAACGGGGCCATGGCGATTTTTCCGCTGGTTTACGATGAATCCGGCAGAAGTGAGTGGCTGTTTACCGGCAACCGCATGCTAGAAGACAGCTTTTTTACCGAGGTTTTACGCTTCAGCGGCGGTGATTGTTTTGGCTGCGAGCCTACTGACACAAAGCCGGAAATGACTGCCATAGGCCATCTCAGTGTGCTGGTTGACCGCCCGGGAGTGCTGCAGGTAAAGGTTAACGATGGCCTGTTTACGGCCTATCAAAGACTGGTGTTTGGCTACCATGCGTTCCAGGTGGGCCCGGCCAGTGAGCAAACCTTAATCGATCTTGAAGGGCGCTGGGGCATCAGCGAAAACCACGGCACCAACCCGCCGCTGGGCGATCTCACTGAGTTCTTCCCGGGCGCTTTCGACATCAAGTTTGAAGGTAGTAGTGTCCCTACTGATAATGTCATACCGCCCGTCGGGCAGGTGAGTTACCTGGTCACCACCCTCACCGGCGAGACACTGGGCCAATTGGTGTGCAAGGGACAAACTGGTTTTGATGGCACCACCAATGTCTGTGAGTTCATCGACCCTACCGATGCAGAAGAACCCTTGTTCCTGTTTTACCAGGACGGGCCATCCAGCCTCTCCATTGAATTTGGACGTCCCCTGATTGCCGTTGGCATTGCTCCCGGGGGTAAGGCGGTTCGCTTGGACTGATTGGGTGTCCTGTAGATAAGTGCAGCCATTTATCGTGCTGCGGCCCCTCGGCTCACTCGTATCGAATCCAGATAGGCTTCACATAGATCGCGGTCGAATATTCCTTCGCCATGCCCTTGAGTGTCATGTCAAATCGACTATTTAATGTATGCGATGCTGCAGACAGCCAGAGATGAAGAGGCGAAAGCTCTTTTGGTCACCCTCGGCGATATCAAAAAGACCGATACAGAAAATTTTAAAGTCGCATTCGCCTACGCAG
>JADFKH010000220.1 GCA_022565025.1 Pseudomonadota bacterium | reverse complement strand
GATTGGGCTGGAAATTTCCACCCCCCTGTTGCAATGGTCCGGATTACTGGGTTCAACATTGTTCCTATTGGCTTTGCTGTTGATCGGACTAACCCTTTTCGGTGGGATTTCCTGGTTCCGGGTGATGGACATGACCGGCAAATACACACTGGCGGGCCTGGCCGGGTTGGCACAGTCAATCGCGGGCATGCGCGATTGTTTTGCAGGCCGCCGGGCGAAGGCCAAACGGGTTTAGGTCAGAAGAGCGGATTCGGTTCGCCAAAAGGACAAGCCAAAGCGGAGGATAGAGCCCCGGATTACATCGCATGAGGCGGAGCCCAGCAGGCGGGCCGCGCGTGAAAAACAGCAACAACTGTTTAAAAACCTGCCTGCCGGGTCATTGCCCCCGCTTGAATTGTTGGATGATCCACCTGAACAAACAGAGGGTTACAGTACCGAAGTGCTTGGAGCCCTGTCGCGTCAGGTCGAACTCAAGCTGGCGGATTTCGACGTGCAGGTTGATGTGGTCGAGGTGCACCCCGGGCCGGTCATTACGCGCTTTGAGTTGCAGCCGGCACCTGGTATCAAGTCGGCCCAGATCACCAACCTGGCCAAGGACCTGGCCCGCGGCCTGAGCGTGATATCGGTGCGCGTGGTTGAAGTAATCCCCGGCAAATCGACGATCGGGCTGGAAATTCCCAACGCAGTGCGCCATACGGTGTACCTGTCCGAAATACTGCAGTCGGAGGTTTTCGACCGCTCGTCATCGCCGCTTACCGTGGCACTGGGCAAGAGCATCGGCGGCAGGCCGGTGATCGCGGACCTTACTCGTATGCCTCACGTGCTGGTGGCCGGGACCACCGGATCGGGCAAGTCGGTAGCGTTGAATGCGATGATCCTCAGCCTGGTGTACAAGGCAACACCAGAGCAGGTCCGATTGGTGATGATTGATCCCAAGATGCTGGAATTGTCGGTGTACGAGGGCATACCACATTTACTGGCCCCGGTCGTAACTGATATGAAAGAAGCAGCCAATGCCTTGCGCTGGTGTGTTGCCGAGATGGAGCGGCGTTTTCGCCTGATGGCTGGTTTGGGTGTGCGCAACCTCGTCGGTTTCAACAAGAAGGTCAAGGAAGCGGCCGACCGGGGCCAGCCCCTGACTGACCCGCTGTGGCAACCCGCATTGCCGGATGTAGAAGTAGAAGCTCCCCAACTCGAGGCGCTCCCGTATATCGTCGTGGTTATAGACGAGTATGCCGACCTGATGATGATCGTCGGCAAAAAGATTGAAGAGTTGATCGCACGTTTGGCACAAAAAGCCAGGGCGGCTGGTATCCACCTGATCCTTGCCACTCAGCGACCTTCGGTAGACGTGATCACCGGCTTGATCAAGGCGAATATTCCGGCTCGCATTGCCTTCCAGGTATCTTCCCGCGTGGACTCACGCACCATTCTTGACCAAATGGGCGCCGAGCAACTGTTGGGGCATGGAGACATGCTCTACCTGCCACCGGGGTCGGCTTTGCCGGAAAGAATTCACGGCGCTTTTGTCGGTGATCGCGAAGTACACGCTGTCGCAAACTATCTGCGGCAGTTTGGGGAACCAAATTACGTTGAAGAAATTTTAAACGATATGCAATTGACCACGGATGGTATGGCTATTGGTGCAACCGGTCTGCCCGAAGCGGTCGGCAGTGAACAGGACGAACTCTATGACCAGGCAGTGGCTTTTGTGACCCGATCACGGCGAGCCTCAATCTCCAGCGTGCAGCGGCAATTGCGGGTTGGTTATAACCGTGCAGCCCGGCTGGTCGAGGATATGGAGGCAGCTGGTGTGGTGAGTCCTCCCGAACATAACGGCCAGCGAGAAGTCCTTGCGCCTCCACCTCCGCACGATTGAAGGAGTACCAAGAATTGGAAGCTATTTACAGGCATCGATGGGCCGTCTCGTTCCTGGTCACTTTGTTGGTCCTGGCAATCCCATCTATCGTCACAGCCCAATCCGGACCCGCCCGGGTTCAGCTGGAGCGATTTACCAACGGACTGAAGTCGCTGCATGCGCGCTTCGACCAACTGGTTATCAACGCTGATGGCCTGGTCGAAGAAAACAGCAGTGGCCAGTTATGGATCGCCCACCCGAACCGCTTCCGCTGGGAATATGGGGGTAAATTTCCGGAACTGATTGTGGCAGACGGCGAAAAAATCTGGCTCTACGATGAAATGCTGGAACAGGTGACGATCAGGCAGCAGAGCAGCCTCACGTCGGATTCGCCATTGACCTTGCTGACGGATCTTGGTCAGCTCGATGGGCAGTACCATGTCCGGGAACTGGGAGATGACAGCGGACTGGATCTACTCGAACTACGGGCTCGCAACCCGGAAAGCCAGTTTGAGCGGGTTTTGCTGGGCTTGGATGACGACAGAGTCATACTGATGATCATGGAAGATGTGTTCGGGCTGCGTACTGAAATTCGCTTTAAGGACATCGAGCGCAATCCTCAGCTGAACGAGGAACTGTTCCACTTCACCCCACCGGAAGGCGTAGACGTCATCGGAGATTTTTAGAATGCTTGATCCACAACTATTAAGAACCGACCCGGAGGCCGTGGCAGCGGCCCTGAAGCCACGGGGCTACGAACTCGACGTCGCCGCCTGGCGCGAATTGGAATCGCGCCGGAAAGAGCTGCAAATTCATGTCCAGGAACTGCAGAACCAGAAAAACCAGAGTGCAAAATCCATCGGCCAGGCCAAGGCCAGGGGTGAGGATATCCAGCCCCTGCTCGATGAGGTCAGGCACCTGGGTGAAGAGCTGGGTCGTAGTGAATCGGAATTTAACGAGGTGCAGTCACGCCAGCAGGGGTGGCTACTGGAAATGCCAAACCTGGCCCTGCCGGACGTGCCCCAGGGCAACGACGAAAACGACAACGTCGAGATCCGGAAATGGGGTGAGCTGCCCCAATTCAATTTTGAACCCCGCGACCATGTCGAACTGGGTGAAGTCACCGGCATGATCGATGCTCAAGCTGCGGTGAAACTGTCGGGAACACGATTTGTCGTGCTCAAAAGTGGCTTGTCACGAATGCACCGGGCCCTGGCCCAGTTCATGCTGGACGTGCACACTCAGGAGCATGGCTACATGGAAGTGTATCTGCCGTACCTGGTCAATGCGGCGACCATGACGGGCACCGGGCAGTTGCCCAAATTCGAGGATGATGCCTTTGCCACTACGGATGACCCCCCGCTTTACTTGATTCCGACGGCTGAAGTACCCATGACCAACCTGGTGGCCGGTGAAATCATTGATGCAGACGATTTGCCAATGCGATTCACTTCACAAACGCCGTGTTTCAGGCGTGAAGCCGGTTCCTACGGCAAAGACACGCGTGGAATCATCCGCCAACACCAGTTTGAAAAAGTCGAACTGGTGCAGATTGTCCGGCCGGAAAATTCAAATAGTGCCTTGGACGACCTGACCGGGCACGCGGAATCCATCCTGCAGCACTTAATCATTCCGTACCGCGTGATTATTCTTTGTACCGGCGACATGGGTTTTGCTTCCGCCAGGACGTATGACATCGAAGTCTGGCTGCCTGGCCAGGACAGGTATCGTGAAATCTCATCCTGCAGTGTCTGTACCGATTTCCAGGCTCGGCGCATGAAGGCGCGTTGGCGCAATCCGGAATCTGGAAAACCCGAACTCGTGCACACCTTGAACGGCTCGGGCCTGGCAGTGGGTAGAACCCTGATCGCGGTAATGGAAAATTACCAACAGCAAGACGGCTCGATCAAGGTTCCAAAAGTGCTGCGCCCCTACATGAACGGCCAGAAAATTATCCGGTAAGAGGTCAAGCTCGTTTCAATCGTCGCCGAAACCAAAGCCAAGCAGTAGCAGCAGATGGTTGAACAAGATAAAAATATTGGCCATCAGGTTCGTGGCGGCCAGGATATAGTTGGTTTGCCCGTTGCGCACGATCTGTTGTGTTTGCCAGATAATCCAGCCACTGGCTAACAAGATGATCATCGTGGAAAGCGCCAGTGCCAGCGCTGGAATCTGCATGAAATAGTTCAAGATGAAAGCACCAAGAATGGCAATCGTGCCGACGCCCAGGAAGGCGAACCAGCCGCTGAAGTCGCGCTTGGTCGTCATTGCATAGGCAGACAACGCAAAGAAAATACCAGCGGTCAGCCCGAAAGCGGCCGTGACCAGCTGGCCACCATTGCTGTACTGCTGCAAGGCCATGTCCACATTCGCGCCCGTAACTACGCCCAGCAAGCCTGCAAAGCCAAATGAGATGACCAGCCCCCAAACGCTGTTGCGCGTTTTAGCAATGGCGTAGGAGAAGCCAAAAATTGCAATCAGGAAAGGCCAGAAGCCAATCCGCCAGTGCATGGTTTGCGCCACCCAGGCGGTGCCGGAGCCAAACACAAACAGCATTACCAGCTGTGAGTTGGTGTTGCGCAATACCTTGTTGACCGTGGCCA
>JADFKH010000219.1 GCA_022565025.1 Pseudomonadota bacterium | reverse complement strand
AGGCTTGGTGCTGAGGCAGAAATCCGCGCGCAGCCCGCTCTGGAGCATGTGCTCGCAGCCGGCGCCCATGCCCTCGTAGGAGGGGCCGAGGTAGGGCCGGCCAGCCCCCAACAGCTCGACCTTGTGGATGCCGCCGCTCACGAGGCCGAGGGTCACGTTGCCCACGAGCGGCACGCCGGCGGCGTGGACGGCCTCCACGGCGTGGATCGCCATGGCGCAGCCGGCCTTGGGGTTACCCGGGCCGGCGCCGGAAATCTGGTCACCCTCGCGGGAGGCGGCCGAATGGAACGAAGGGTGGTCGAGGGCGCCGATCACCAGTTTACCCCGCTCAAGACTGAAACCGACAACCCCCGCGCCGGTTTCCAGGGACCATTGGGATTCCAATCTGGAAGAGATTAAACCGGGGGACATTTCAACCCGCACCTGGCCGGAGGGGGGCTGGTTATAGGCTCCAGTCAAACTGAATTCGCCGCTGAGTTGCTGGGTAAACGTCAGGTCATTATCAAGGAAGTCCTCGACCAAGCTGAGCGGGAATTCGTGCAGGACCGCGTTGGCTGAGTAGGCTCCATTTCTTTGCCATTGGGTGTTCAGGCAAAGTCTGTGAGCCTCCCCGGTTCCGATGCAGGCATCTTCAAGTGCGGCACCGTTCGCGGAAAGTTGTAATGGCGCCGGTTTTTCGAGTTGCAGGGCCAGCTTGTCACCATCACTCAGCGTCATGGACTCGATTTGGCCATTCCAGACAGCATCGGCCCAGCCCGCTTCGAGGATGTGCTGCCAGTCATTCAGCGTACCGCTTAACCGGGTGGAGAACTCGACTCCGGAATAGGAAGCGGCCAGGCTGGCTGACTGCTTGGTCTGATCCGCAAAAAGATCCAGCCTGATTTCATCCACTGACTGGCTGTTTACCTCGATTTGTCTGGCTACCAGCAGTAAGCCGGCAATGGTGTCTGCGGACAGACTGGCGCTGTCGTGAATACTGAGCGCCTGAACTGAAATGCCATTCCAGCTCAGTTGTTCCGCTTTAACGTCCAGTCTGAGGCGTGGTTTGCCTGGCAGCAGAGAAGCCCGGCCGTTCGCTTGCACAGAACCGGAACCCGTCGGAAGGAAGTCTCCGAGGTCATCGATATTCGCGGAAAAAACCAGTCCTTCAGCAGCAAACAACTCGCCCTGTAAAAGCAGCTTCGAGTTCCCTGATGCCAGTCGAATATCGACATCCAGTTGATGTTCACCTTGCCAGTGAAGTTGCCCCGAGGCATTCAGCGGACGCCCACGAATCTCACCGTCCAGTTGCTGAATATCCAGGTGGAGCCGAAAGGGTTCCAGGCTGCCATCCGCCTTCAGTCTGGTGTTGATGAAACCTGGCCAGCCGGGCAGCAGGGCACCGGTATCGATCCCCCTGGCGTCCAGCATCGCAGTCCAGTTTGACCCCCCGGTCCAGCCGAACTCAACGTTACCGTCCAACTCGCCACCGAGCACCTGGCCATCCATGATATTAATCACAACCGATTCACGGTTTCCATTCGCTTCCAGGCGCAGCTGTCCGGGCGCAAAACCTGCGGTTTGTATCGTTGTGTCGCCGCGCAGGATCCAGTCTTCAGGTGAGCCGGACAGGTGCACTTCACCAGCTTGGCTGAGGAATTCAGGTTCCTCAGCAGCAATCGGCCAGGCGATGTCGCTCCAGGCCAGATCAGCTTCCAGTACACCCTGGTCCAGGTCGATGGTGGCGGTGGCATCAAGGCGCATGGGGGTATTGGATACCAGGAATTGCATCTTCGAGAGTTCGAGGCCGTCTTCGTCAAGTAAGATCTCGAACTGACCTCGCAAGGGGTATTCTCCGGGCCAGCCAGGCAGCCAGGTAGAAGGATCGAAGCGATCCAGCCTGGCATCAAGCCTGATGGCCTTTGTATTGTGCCATTGGATTTCCCCTTCGGCTGCCAACTCCAGTTGACGGCCAACCAAGTGGAGTGCGCTAATAAGCAGGCCGGTTTCATCGCCTTTGCCACTTAAAACCAGGCTGATTGGACCCATGCCGGGGACGTGCAGAATGGATTTTGTTTCAAGTTTGTAGTCATCGATCCTGCCCTGGCTGTTCAGAACCAGCGACTCAAGGAAAAAGGCATCGATGTTATCGCGGTTTTCAACCGTCTCTTCACGAAGTGCCAGGCTTACCCTGGCGTTCAGGGAAACAGGGAAGGGTGCTGACAATCCGAGGCTGCCATCCAGCTCGATCCTTGTTTGTTTTGATTCCAGCGCGAGGTGGCCTATGTCAAGGACATCATGAAGCTGCCCTGCGGATGAAATGCGGGCCGCTGAGAAAGCAAGGACACCCGAATCGTCGTAGTACTCGAAGCTGTCTATCCTCAGCCTGGACAGAATGACCGGAAAAGGTAGTACCAGCGATGCCAGGGTTTCTCTCAACTCCGCTGAATCCGTCGATTGAGTGATTTGTGACGGGGTTTTTCGCTGTCGAATTTGCAAGCTGGAAATTTCAATAAAACGAATTTGAACCAGCAACGGAAAAAGCTCTGGATCAATGGCGAGCCGGATTTTATCCAAAGTGATGCTCAGGTCCGCATCACGAAAATCGATCGTGTCGACAGCGAGCCCTGAGCTGATGGTCCCTGAAACCTCCCCAATTTCCAGGGAATCGCCCCATTGATTTTCGACGATGGATAACAGCAGTCGGGCGCCGGTTGTAGAGTGCAGGATGCCAATTACGCCGCCCAGCAGCAGGCCGGACACAAGCACCATGGAGACCAGGAAGACTTTTACCCAACGTCGCTTCACAACAAGGAAGTCCCGATGGTGAAATGGATCCGCCAGGGTTTATCCGGGTGGTCCAGACCCTGTGCGATATCCACACGAATGGGCCCTGCGATGCTGTACCAGCGGATACCTACACCCACTCCCTTTTTTAGATCGATATTGTTCCAGTCGTTGAAGGCGTTACCTACGTCGATGAACGCAGCCAGCGACCAATTAGGCCGGAACATGTATTCCGCTTCCGCGCTGGCCGTGATGATGTTGTTGGAACCGATGCCGTTGCTGCTCAGGCTTTCAAAACCATAACCACGCACACTGGTGCTGCCACCCACCTTGAAGCGGTAGAGACTGGGGAGTTCCGTCAACGAGAGTTCAATCGAGCGGCCATCAATTTCGACCACGATATCCTCGACCCTGGCGTCCGAATAACCCACTTCACCGCTGACCAGGAATTTCCAGCGTTTTCCCTTGATAAAATTCCAGCGGCTTGAAATATAGACCTGGCTGAAGTCGACATCCGAACCCCATGCCCCATTCGATGTGAAAGCCCAGGCGCGGTGGTGCTGACCGACGGTTTCGAATCCATTCCCCCTGATATCCGGCAGATCGTAATTGATCCCGATCATAAGGGATCTATCCGTCTTGGCGAGGGGTATTTCACCTGCATCCCGGGCCAGCAAGCTGACCAGTTCCGGGGTGTCGCTTGGATCGAGATTATAGTCAATGGATTCCCGCAGGTACTCGGTGTAGAAGGTTTCGAACAACTGCAGGAATCCGCGTCCGCGGTTGCGGATTTTCAGACGGCCCAGGCGCAGCGAATAGCTGTTGATATTACCGTTTGCCAGCTTGATCAGGGTCTCGTCAAATTCGTTTTCCCTGACCAGTAGATCTTCATTTTCCTTTTTGATCAATGAATCAGCCAGCCAGAACTGCCGGGTCTTTTCCTGGCGCGGAATACGGTAGTTTCCGCGGACGAACAACTCGTTGTTGTGATCCTGCCAGCCTGACGCAAGAGAGAAGCTGTCACCGTTGCGGGAGAGCAGGTGGCGGTTCCAGCTGAACTGCAACCTTGGCCCGGTGTCGCTGCCCACTCCAATGGCGCCTTGGTAAGTATTTAGTTTTCGGGTTTCCGTGTGGACTGCGAGATTGACACGGGGGGGTGATTCCTCCAACTGCCGGTCCTCCACAATATCAATGCTGCTGAAATACCCGGTCCTCCATATGTCGATGCGGAATCTTTCCAGGAGCCATGCATCGTACGGGTCTCCGGCTTTAAAACGTGGAAGGTTTTCGAGTACGCGGGGTTTGACCGTATCCTGTAAAAAACTTACTTCACCCATAACGGCTTGCTCGCCAGTGGCCAGGGTCAAGGTCAATGTGGCTTCATTTCGTTCCAGATCCACTGCCAACTCGTGTTGTGTGAATTCTGCCAGCAGGTAGCCGTAGTCATTGCTGATATCCAGTGCCTTCTGCTTTTGTTTTTCCCATTGAGGCTGGATCAGCCTTTTCCCAACCACCAAAGGCCAGGCTGCCTGCCATGCTCGTAATTCTTTGAGCCTTGAGCCATCTCCCTGTAGTTCAAGATTCAACTCCCTGATGACCAGTGGCGGACCGGGCGTGATATGAAGTTCGATGACCCACTCACCTTGCCGGGTTTTCCTGATTTTGCTGTTGACCGTTGCGTGATAGTAGCCGTAGGGCCGCA
>JADFKH010000218.1 GCA_022565025.1 Pseudomonadota bacterium | reverse complement strand
GAACACTAGATCGTTTCCTGAAATAATTCGCGGCCAATCAGCATACGCCGGATTTCCGACGTACCGGCACCGATTTCGTAAAGCTTGGCATCACGGAGCAGGCGGCCGGCTGGATACTCATTGGTGTAGCCATTGCCGCCCAATGCCTGGATGGCCTCCAGTGCCATCTGCGTGGCGTGCTCGGAAGTGAACAGGATCACACCAGCGGCATCCTTGCGGCTTTCACGTCCACGGTCACAACTCCGGGCCATCGCGTACAGGTAGGCGCGGGACGCGTTAAGAGCAGTGTACATATCGGCCAACTTACTCTGCATCAGCTGGAATTCCCCGATGCTGCGGCCAAACTGTTTGCGCTCGTGGACATAAGGCAGGACCACGTCCAGGCAGGCCTGCATGATACCCACCGGACCGGCCGCGAGCACCGTACGCTCGTAGTCCAGCCCGGACATCAGCACCCGGACGCCGCCATTTTCCTGGCCCAGAATATTTTCAGCCGGCACCGCGCAATCTTCGAACACCAATTCACAGGTGTTGGAACCACGCATGCCCAACTTGTCCAGCTTTTCTTCCGTGGAGAATCCCGGGGTATCCCGCTCGACAATAAAGGCCGTGATGCCACGAGATCCGGCCTGGACATCGGTTTTGGCATAGATCACGAAAGTACTGGCCTCCGGGCCATTGGTGATCCACATTTTCGTGCCGTTCAATACGTAATGATCACCCTGCCGGTCAGCACGCAGACCCATGCTGACGACATCAGAACCGGCATTGGTTTCGGACATGGCCAGGGCGCCCACCTGTTCCCCGGAGCAGAGTTTGGGCAGGTATTTGTGCTTCTGATCTTCCGTACCATTTTTTCGCAGTTGGTTGAGACACAGGTTCGAATGCGCGCCATAGGACAGGCCAACCGATGCAGAAGCACGGCTGATCTCTTCCATGGCCACACAATGAGCGAGGTAACCCAGTTGGGTGCCGCCATATTCTTCTTCCACGGTAATCCCCAACAGGCCCATCTCACCCAGCTTGGGCCACAGATCGGCGGGGAAGATGTTGTCCTTGTCTATCTGCGCAGCGCGTGGAGCAATTTCGGACTGAGCAAACTGGTAAACCGCTTCGCGCAACAGGTCAATATCTTCTCCAAGGCCAAAATCCAGTGTGGGGTAATGTGTATTCATTCTATGTTTCCTGCATAAAGCATTGTTCAGAAGCCTGGCCTGCCGTCGCCATCCGACAGCGCAGCCATGCATTTATCTTCCACATCTCGCAAATCCGTAAGCATGATTTCCAGGTCCTGTTGTTGGCGCTCCAGTCCCGAGCGCTGTATCCGGATCCTGGCAACCAGCTTTTCCAGCTGCTTGCGATTATTCCGGGGAGAGCCATACATCAATACGATTTCTGCGCTTTCGTCCAGGCTGAAACCCAGTCGCTTGCCGCGCAGGATCAACCTCAGCTTGGTGCGGTCGGACGGTTTGAAAATACGCCGGGTACCCTCGCGTTCCGGTTTCAGAAATCCCTTCTCTTCGTAAAACCGTATGGTTCGTGTCGTTACATCGAACTCGTTCGCGAGATCGCTGATGGTGTAAGTTTTGCTCATTCCGACAGTCCTGTGCGGTAGCGACCGGATTATACCGCACCTTTACGTTTACGTAAACGTAAATATAGGAACAGCAACCACTAGGTTATGAATTGTCGGCACGGTGGGCATTGGCCAGCTGTAGACGGGACACGCTCGAGACATCCCTGTTCGCTCGATCATCCGCTCCCGACGGATGACGGTCCCGTATACAGCTGCCCAATACCCTCTTGCTATCCGAGACCGTGATGCATATTCCCGATGCTGCATGCGTTCGGCGAAATTCAGTGCTAAGGACCGTAATGAGCTAGCCAAGGGGGTGTGGTATCTCCCTTCAGGACCGTATGAAACAGGGAAGTTTCATCCGAATCCCCATGGATGGGTTTACGATGTGTCCTGAAGGGAGATACCACACCCCCTTGGCGAAGCCCTGGCAAAGTAAATTTCCATCTGGATTTCTTTTACCTATAAGTTCCTGAATATGATTAAATCTAGACATTACCAGCCCGCCCTTGCGCAAAATGCGGGCTTATCATTCGAACAAGAAATAAACGTCAAGGTTTTGTTACATGAATCCAAGAATCAAATCGGGCGGCTTATCGATTGCCGGGGAACTGTACACGCTGATCGAGGATGAGATCATTCCGGGAACGGGCATCGATTCGGATCAGTTTTGGCAAGGCCTGGGGCAGATCACCCGGGAACTGGGGCCAAAAAACAAGGCCCTGCTGGAAAAGCGGCATGACCTGCAGCTGCAACTCGATGATTGGCACCAGCAGAACCCGGGAGCCCCGGATATGCCCCTCTACCAGCAGTTTCTACGTGATATCGGTTACCTGGTGCCTGAGGGAGAGGATTTCACCATCACCACCGGCAATATCGACCCGGAAATTGCCACCCTCGCCGGCCCACAATTGGTGGTGCCGGTCAGCAATGCACGTTTTGCCCTCAATGCGGCCAACGCCCGCTGGGGCAGCCTGTACGACGCCTTCTACGGCACGGACCTGATTGCGGAGGATGAAGGCTGTGAGAAAGGCACCAGCTTCAACCCCGTGCGTGGTCAGAAAGTCATCGCCATGGCTGCTGAATTTCTGGATGATGTGTTTCCGCTGGCTAGCGGATCCCACCGGGATGTCAGTGCATATACGGTTGACAACTCGCCACTCCCTGCCCGGCTTCGAATAACTCTGTCTGATGGCAGTACCACAGATCTGGCCCGACCCGGCCAGTTCACTGGATATCAGCGCAACGCAGAGACACTGGTCGTATTGCTCAAGAACAATGGCCTGCACGTCGAATTGCAGATTGATCCCGCCCACCCCATCGGCAAAATGTCGGCTTCCGGTTTGAAAGATCTGATGTTGGAATCAGCGGTCACCACGATCCAGGACTGCGAAGACTCGGTAACTGCGGTGGACGCCCAAGACAAAGTCACCGTATACCGGAACTGGTTGGGACTGATGAAAGCTGACCTGTCGGCTACCTTTGACAAAGGCGGCAAAACCCTCACCCGCCGGCTCAACCCGGACCGGAGCTACCAAGACCTGAACGGTGAAGCTTTCACCTTGCCGGGCCGAAGCCTGTTGCTGGTGCGCAACGTTGGTCACCTGATGACGACCAGTGCCGTGTTGGACGATCGGGGCGAGGAAATTCCCGAGGGCATTCTCGACGCCATGGTCACCTCGCTGTGTGCGATCCACGACATCAAAGGCAATACCCGGCTGCGCAACAGCCGTAGCGGCAGTGTCTACATCGTCAAGCCCAAGATGCATGGCCCGGAAGAAGTCGCTTTCACCGACGAACTGTTCGGTCGCGTCGAGGACTGTCTCGGCCTGGACCGCAACACCCTGAAAGTCGGCATCATGGACGAAGAGCGCCGCACCACCGTCAACCTGAAAGAATGCATCCGCGCAGCCAGTGAACGGGTCGCCTTCATCAACACCGGTTTCCTCGACCGTACCGGCGATGAAATTCACACCAGCATGGAAGCCGGGGCAGTGCTGCCCAAGGCAAGCATCAAGCTGCAGCCCTGGATCATGGCCTACGAAGACTGGAACGTGGACACCGGCCTGGAATGCGGTTTGCGCGGCAAGGCACAGATCGGCAAGGGCATGTGGGCCATGCCCGATGAAATGAAGGCGATGGTCGAATCCAAGCTGGCCCACCTGCAAGCCGGAGCCAGTTGCGCCTGGGTGCCTTCACCCACCGCCGCCACGCTGCATGCCATGCATTATCTTGGGTATAACGTCGGTGAGCGGCAAATGGAACTTCTGTCCCGTCCCAAGGCCAGCCTGGAAGACATACTGACGCCACCTCTGCTGGGCGAGGTGCAGCTAAGCAGCGAAGAAATCCAGGCCGACCTGGACAACAATGCCCAGGGCATACTCGGTTATGTCGTGCGCTGGATCGACCACGGGGTGGGCTGCTCCAAGGTCCCGGATATCAACCATACCGGCTTGATGGAAGACCGCGCCACATTGCGCATTTCCAGCCAGCATATTGCCAACTGGCTGCGCCATGGCATCTGCTCGCAGCAGCAGGTAAAGGAAACCCTGCAACGCATGGCGGTGATCGTGGATACGCAGAATGCCGGCGACCCCGCGTACCGCAACATGGCGCCGGATTACGACCGCAGCGTCGCATTCCAGGCCGCCTGCGACCTGGTGTTCCTCGGCCGTCAACAACCCAGTGGCTATACCGAGCCCATCCTGCACCGACGGAGGATCGAGGCCAAGGCCCGCTACGGCCCCTAAGCCGAAAGGCCGCTCAATAAACGTGACCTTTTGAGCAAAGGCCTTTTATCCGACTTATACTGCTAACCCGTATATTGCACAAAATGACTAAGGGTTAACGATATGACTATTGGATTACTGATTGGATACTCTGGCAAAGTTATCAAT
>JADFKH010000217.1 GCA_022565025.1 Pseudomonadota bacterium | reverse complement strand
GGAGGCCATCGGCATCGGCCGAAACGCACTCACCCGCGCCACGCAGTACGCAAAAGACCGCATCGTGTTCGACCGGCCAATCGGCCAGAACCAGTCGATCCAGCATCCCCTGGCGCAAAACTGGATGGAACTGGAAGCAGCCTGGCTGATGACCATGCGTGCGGCCAGCCTTTACGATGCCGGCCAGCCCTGCGGTGTGGAGGCCAATGCCGCCAAATACCTGGCCGGCGAAGCGGGTTTCAAGGCCTGCACCCAAGCCATCATGACCCATGGCGGCATGGGTTATGCCAAAGAATTCCACGTCGAAAGGCTGCTGCGAGAAGTCCTGATCACGCGCCTCGCGCCGGTGAGCCCGCAGTTGATCCTGTGCCATATCGCCGAGAAAGCGCTCGGTCTACCCAAATCTTATTAGTCCTCCTTTGAAGCCAATCCACATTCTCCTGATGATCTGTACCGTGGCGGTATGGGGTTTCAATTTCGTGGCCACCCGGATTGCACTGGAGGTTTTCTCACCCGTGCAGATGGCTTTTGCACGCTCCATTTTGACCCTGGTGATTTTGTTGCCCTGGTGGAAGCCATTCAAACCAATATCAACAAAACTTCTGGCCGCCGCCCTGTCAATCGGAGCCGTGGCGTTCTACTTGTTGTATGCAGCCATCGGCATGACCGAGAGTCTGACGACGGTAGCCGTTGGCACGCAACTGTTACCGCCGTTGACCGCCCTCCTCGCTTTGTTGTTTTTTCAGGAACGCATTTCCTCCAGGAAGTGGCTGGGAATCCTGATTGCAACCACCGGCGCTGTTTACCTGGCAGGCGCCACGACGTCCATGCTGTCTGTTATGGCGTTGGGTTTGACCTTTCTTGCCGTTCTCTTTTACTCCGCTGGCTCGATCATCATCGGCAAGTCCACATCGGTAAGCGTGTGGCGTATGCTGGCCTGGATGTCCGCCGTGTCGCTGATCCCACTGGGCCTGATGACAGCCGCCGCCGGGCCGCTGTACCCGGACCTGGGCCTGATGCAGGTCCAACACTGGCTGGCGTTCCTGTTTGCGGTGGTTCTCTCCGGAATCCTGGGCCAGGCTGCGCTGTTCTATCTATACGGCAAATACCCTGTTTCCAACGTCGCACCCTGGCTTCTGCTGGTCCCGTTATTTGTGGGTTTTTCTTCAATTCTGATTTACGGAGAGTCCATTTCACTCAGCTTATTGCTGGGTGGCGCCATCGTTCTCATAGGCGTGTGGGTTCAATACAGGGGCACTAGCCCGCATATTGCATGAAGGCGGACGAAGATATGATTAACTATACGAAATCTTAATAGCTTATGGCGGGTTTGATTGCCTTGGGAGAAATACAATTTGTCCTATTCGGGTACACCTTCGAACTGATCATTTTGCCTTTACCCACTTACAGGCCGGCGCACGCCTCCAGCCTTGAGTCACAACAGAAACTTTGACCTTGCACGGTATAGCACTTCAAGTCGAAGGAAACAGCGCTTTTCTGCATGGCATTGCGAGCGTAGGACGGAGATACACAGAAGAAGTCTCTTGATTTCGGCCGCTTCAGGTTCTGGTCGTCGTCTCGAAAGAAACTCTTCAGTTGAATCCAATTCCGGGTGATCTGTCGTTTCACCTCGCTACAGCTCCCACCACCAAAACCGGCTTCAAACCCTGCCCCCCGTACAGCGCTCGACAAAGTCAGTATCATGATCAATAGCAGCATCGTTAAACAACCGCACACTGTGCTCATTCGCATTGCCATATTCCTCCAACATGTCAGCATATAATCAGGATAAAGCATACAAAAAGGGTCCGCCCCTTTTTCTTTAATTGCAATTGCTTTAATCGGAATCCCCAAACTCTAGCTGACTGGCGAGCAACGCGACTCAAGCCCAGCGGAAACGGCAAGCCCATCAGGAAGGCCAGGCGAGATTTTACTTCACCCGGATTGTGATTGATCTTGGTATCGTGTTACATCGAACGTTGTAAAAGAAGGAATCCATATGGCATCAGAGATCATTCTCCTGAGCTTTTCTGTCTTCGTAGTAATTTTTCTCGGTGTTGGGGCGTTTGCAGCGAAACGAAGCGCTCCAACCGATGTGGATTATCTTCTTGGAAGTCGCTCATTTGGCGCCTGGTTTGTTGGGCTTAGCGCCGGGGCAACGGGTAACAGTGGCTTCATCATGCTCGGTGCGGTGGGGATGGGTTACACCATGGGACTATCCGGTGTAATCATGGCACTTGCCTGGTTTCTTGGCGATTTAATGTTCTGGAGCTTCTTTCCGGAAAAGTTTAATCGTATTGCTCGTGATCGTGACTGCAGCACGATACCAGAGCTTCTCAGTTCCGGAATTCCGGGTAGGGGCAGTGTTGCGATAAGACAACTTGCCGGCCTGCTTATTGTTGTCCTTATTGGTGCATACACGGCAGCGCAATTCTCTGCGGCTGCAAAAACGCTCAATGTCTTTTTCGACCTCAACATGAACATCGGAATCATTGTCTCTGCCTTGGCAATACTCGCATACTGCACGACCGGTGGTCTCAGAGCTTCGCTTTGGACGGATGTGGTACAAGCAATCATCATGCTTGGGATTACCACCGGTATGCTAACAGTAGCGTATATTGCTGCGGGTGGTTTTAGTGCGATTCATGAAGGTCTTTATGCAATTGACCCTGCGCTTACGAAATTCACAGGAACGTTCACTACCTGGACCCTAATAGCATTTGTTCTTGGCTATGCTTCCGCCGGGTTTGGATTCGGTATTAGCCAGCCGCAAATCATAGTGCGATTGCTTGCCGGAAGGAGCCCTGAGGAGGCGCGCAAAGCAAAATGGATTTACGTGCTCTTTATTCAGTACACATGGCACTGCATGACGCTATTCGGCATGATCGCGAGGTTGTTAATACCAGGAATTGACGACCCTGAACAAGCGCTCCCCTTATATGCGTTTCAGAATTTTGATCCTTGGCTTGTCGGGATAATTTTGGCAGGTATTTTTTCGGCAATTGCATCGACTGCGGATTCACAAGTACTTGTGTCATCGAGCTCACTGGCGATTGATGTTGCACCGGGTTTCTATCAGAAGATGTCTGCTCGCTTTGGTGTTCGATATCAGCAGGTAGTGACCATTATTGTGGGGATGTTGGCCGCACTTGCTGCGATATTCTTTTCATCAAATGTTTTTACCTTGATCATTTTTGCCCTATCGATACTCGCCTCGTCTCTTGGACCTGCGATGTTCAATGTCATCTTGAAGCGCCCCACCAATTCTTTGGCGATAGGCTCTTGTATGGCGGTCGGTCTTGTGGTTGCTGTCAGCTGGAGGATGTTGGGTTATAACGAAACCTTAAACGAATCGCTTCCTGGGTTTCTTGCAGGCCTCGTCGTCCATGACATAATCGTACGTTTGAGCAGCCGGAAGAAACAGCCTTTATGATTCCCCATTGAACCTCCCCGGGTCTTCAGTCGCCTGATTGAGGGCGATGTAAGCATCGTCGGTGCCAATGTGCAAAGGGCTGATATACAGGAATCACATGGAGTTTTGCACATAGTCGGTTCATGATAACTGACACCATAAGGAGAAATTGGGAGGACTGGTATGCCACATGCCACGATGGAAAAACTCGACGCCGGGCTGGACGAAGTGCGCCGGTCGCCAAAGGATGACGGCGTGCTGAAGATGATCGTGCGCCGGCCGGGGGTTGATAAGCGCGAAGTTCTCGAAGAAGCCGAACTGAGTCAGAAAGTGGGCCTCGTCGGTGACAGCTGGAGCAGCCGTGCTACCCGGCATTGGACCCCGCATCCGGACACGCAGCTCACCCTCATGAATTCCCGCGCGGCCACGCTAGTGGCACAGGACAGGGATCGCTGGCCGCTCGCTGGCGATCAGTTGTATATCGATCTGGACCTGAGTGTTGAAAATCTGCCACCCGGGACACGGCTTTCCCTCGGGACCGCGATCATCGAGGTCACGGACCAGGCGCACACCGGATGTTCCAAATTCGCCGCGCGGTTCGGCAAGGATGCGATGGAGTTCGTCAACTCTCCGGTCGGCAGAGAACTGAACCTGCGCGGCATCAACGCCCGCGTCACGCAACCCGGACGCATTCGCGTAGGCGATATTGCCAATCGGATCTAAAAAAGAGGGCAGTTGTTTTCAGAATAAATTCTTATTGCTTGTTCCCGGTCTGTGCTGAAACTGCGGGATGCCATTGACCAAATCCTCGGGGTGGCTGCGCATGAAGTGTAGCTTGTTCAAAGGCGAACGCTGCTTCGAGCAGCACGGGTTCAGAGAATGCGGTGCTGAAGAAAGACAGGCCCACCGGCAGACCATGGACCTGCCCCATAGGTACGGTGATATGTGCGTACCCGGCGCGGGCTGGAAAAGAACTGATGCCACCAAGGAAATGATCTCCCACCACGGGGTCAATGGACCAGGCTGGGGTATTACTGGGTGAAACCAGCAGGTCCAGGGCATGCGCGGCCAGCAAG
>JADFKH010000216.1 GCA_022565025.1 Pseudomonadota bacterium | reverse complement strand
CTCGATAGACTCCGGTTTTAAAGACCGCTGGGGCAAGCCGGTTGCCCGTGTCAGGGTGGGGTACCACGACCACGATTTGAAAATAGGCAGGTTCCTGGTCAATAAGGGCCGCCATGTACTCAACACCATGGGTGCGGACAAAGTGACCTGGGGTCTGAGTGGTGCGCCACCGTCGATCCTTGTTGCCGGCGGATGTCGTTTCGGAAGCGATCCGAAAACCTCAGTGCTAGACGCCAAGTGCCGCGCTCACGACGTTGACAACCTGTATGTTACCGATGGCAGTTTTATGCCCACGGGCGGGAGTGTCCCTTATACCTGGACGATTTATGCTAATGCATTTCGTGTCGCAGACCACCTCATTGCAGAACTCGGCGGCGTGTTTACTTGATTGAGAATCGACGCAAATACCGCTCAACACACTGCGAGTTTTTGCACCCGCGGCCAACCGTCGGTGCGGTCAATCTCCAACCCGTCCTGCCAATCGCCTGCGACTTCTGCAAGAGCGCCCGGGTTCAGTATCCGTACCTGCTGGCGGTTCACGGCGATGATGTCGCGCTGCTGGAAACGCGACAGCACACGGCTGACGGTTTCCGTGGCGAGCCGCAGGTGGCTGGCGATGTCGCGCCGCGACATGGCGAGGATGAATTCCTTGTCGGAATAGCCCCTGCGTCCAAAGCGCTTTGCCAGCGACAATAGGAACAGGGCGATGCGTTCATCCGCACTGAGGTCCCCGACCATGGTTTCCAGTTCGGATATCCGCTGGCTCATCACGCGGAACAATTCGTGCTGAAGGTCCGGCATGCTGCGCGCCATCCTTAACACGGAGCTGAACGGCAATGAACATACCGCGCTGGTATCGAGCGCTACCACGTTGACCATGTGGCGGCCGGCATGGATGGCATCCAGACCGATGACCTCCCCGGGAAGATGGAATGCGAGCACCTGTTCCTGGCCCTCGCGGTCAATCACGTAACTCTTGAAGCAACCCGTGCGGACCACGGCTACGCTGCGGAATTTATCGCCTGAACGAAAAATATGTTCACCTGCCTGGATGGGCCTCGAGCGATGTACGATTTGCTCAAACCGGCTGATTTCTTCTTCGGAAAGCCTGCTCGGCAGACATAATGCACTGAGCGTACACTGACTGCAGGCCACCTGAGCCCGGTTGGGTTCACGCTGGTAATCCCTGAGATCGTGCATTCGCAATTCGTTGATCATTATGAGGCCCTCAAATCCGCTCTTTCTGGAAAAAGTATAGCGGTCGTGGCAAGGCGCCGCATTAGGAAAACTACGTAGTTGCATTCCACCTGATTGAGGGGCTCAGGGTTTAGATGACGTGCGAAAATGGCCTGTTATCCGCCGCCCGTGCGAGGTATTCGTCGAAAACCATTGCCACATTGCGCAACAACAGTCGACCGGCCGGCGTTACCGTAAATCCGTCGTCATCAAGTTCCAGCAGTCCGTCTTCAGCCTGCCGCTTCAGGACTTCCATTTCTGGCGCGAAGTGCTCGGTAAATTCCAGCCCGAAGCAACATTCGTATTCGGCAAACTTCAATTCACCGCGGCACATGATGGATTCGATGATCATGCGCCGTAGCCGGTCTTCAGTGTTCAGCACAAGGCCGCGCCAAATCGGGAGGTCACCCGCGTCCACCGCCGACTGCCAGGCCGGGATTTCCTTGTAGTTCTGTGCATAACAATCACCAATCTTGCCGATGGAGCTCATGCCGAGGCCGACAAGATCGCATTCACTGAACGTTGAATAGCCCTGGAAATTACGCTGCAGGCGGTCTTCTTTCTGCGCGATCGCCAGTTCGTCATCCGGCAGCGCGAAGTGGTCCATACCGATATAGACGTAACCCGCCTCGATGAGCAAGCCAATGGTCAGTTCCAGCAGCGCCAGCTTGGTGGCCGGTTTGGGGATGTGGTTCGCGTTAATCATGCGCTGCGCACGGAACATCTGTGGCAGATGCGCGTAGTTGTATATCGCCAGGCGGCTGGGCCGCGCTGAAATCACCGTCTCGATGGTCTTGCGGAAGGTGTTGGGGGTTTGCAACGGTAGGCCGTAGATCAGATCTACGGATACGGACTCGAAACCCATCTCCTGCGCGCCTGCTATCAGTTCCAGCGTTTCCTGTTCATCCTGAATCCGGTTGACCGCCTTTTGCACCTTGGGATCGAAGTCCTGCACGCCCATGCTGATGCGGTTGAAGCCCAGACTCTGAAGATGCCTGAGTCTCCCGGCATCCACGGTCCTCGGATCAATTTCGATGGCGTATTCCCGCGCGCCTGTCTTCAGCAGTGAAAACCGCCGACCGAGCTCCGCCATGAGCGCTTCGAGTTGCGAGTCATCGAAAAAGGTGGGCGTGCCACCACCCAAGTGCAACTGCAGCACCGCGCGGTCAGGATCGAACAATTGGCCCTGCATTTCAATTTCCGTGAAGAGCTGCTTCAGGTAGGCCTGTCCATGTTCGGGGTTGCGCGTAATCTTCTTGGTGCAGCCACAGTAGTAGCACAATGACTGACAGAACGGCAGGTGCACGTATAGGGACAGCGGGCGGGGGATCAGTTCCGCGTTGCTGGCGTCCGTGAAACGGCGATAGGCAATGGCGTCAAACCCCTCATGAAACTGCACGGCAGTGGGGTAGGAGGTATAGCGTGGCCCCGTCGTGTCATAGCGCTCGATCAGCTGTGGGTTAAATAGGACTTCCTGTTTCACTGTTTTAGTTTTGCCACATCAACTGCCGCCTGGGTACGTGCAGACTAACCCAGCCACCACGGAACGGAGTTGATCCGTGTCAAGCGGGTAGCGATTGAAATCCAGCGAAACAAAGAAATAAGATTAGTACAACTCAATTGACTTAGATCAATTGTGTTGCGCAGGTGCAGTAGTAAACTTTGATGCATCAGCAGGAATAACTGCTGATAGATTAGCTTGTGATTCGTCTCCTATTAGTTCCACTTTCGCCGGGCTACCAAGCCCGGCTTTCTTTTTGTGTTTCGCGTTGTTTCACAGCATGCACCACCTGGTCAGATGGTTTTGCAGTCGCACACGACTGGCTTCCTTGTCTTTTCAGAAATCAGCGGTCATTTGAACCCACAACTTGGTCGTGTCGTCATACGGCGAAGACGCATCCCCGATGAACCATGCACCTCTGAACAGCACGCTGTAGTGTTCTGCAAACTTGCGTGAAAGCGCTGCATCCAGTTCCCTACCAAAGCTCTCATCGCCTGATTCTGCTTCGAAATCATGGTAAATAACGTTCCACGACCACTTTCCCAGCTTGCCCTTAAGGCCGACAAACAGGTCATTCAAACCCGCGTCCGGTGTGGCAAGGAACTTGTCGGCCCAGCCATTGAAAGCATGCAGAGTCGCCAATGGTGTCCGGAAGGCAGCACCGGACCGGGTGTCATCCCCACCCAGTGATTCGTAACCGATGTAAGGCGTGATTTTGGACAGGGCAAGCGAGAGATCGAAGCGACAATAATCCGCGCTGTAATCGACCGGGTTATTGTGGACATCATCCTGGATGGCAAATTCAGCGGCGTAGCCGATGGTTGTACCGGTCAGCTTGCGCGAGCCTGCAAAACGCACGCCATATGTCCGGGTGGAAAACGCCACTACATCCATGTTATCGATATCGTAGTAATACCCGGTAAGCTTGCCGACATCCTTCCAGTCCCTGGCCAGGTTGGCCAGCCAGGTATTGTTGTTATTCGTCCCCGCCGGAACATCCCGGCCAAAAATCCTGTTGACCTGATCAACATAGGCGAACTGCAGATCGACACCTGCCTTGTTCTTGAAACGGTACGATGCGGCTTCGTAAGTTTGCTCATTCTGGCGCCAACCCACATTTCCCACGAATCGGGCGTTTTCGTAATTGATCCTCTGCCGTCCGCCGCGAATGGTGTTATTGCCATTCTCCCACTGGATATACGCTTGGTTCAGGTCTGGTCCTTTCGGATCTGCTACGACCGGGTACTCTGTTTTGTCCGGTGTGTTGCCGGCGGCGGCGTTGAAGTCGTTCCATCCGATTTTTGCGACGTAGTCGAACTCGACAAACAGGCCAAAACCTTTCCAGTCGTCCGTCTTTAAGTTGAGACGGGCTCTGAGCGTGGATGCCATGGCATTTTTGTCGAAATTATCCTGCTCTACGTGTTCGAAACGATAGCGAATCGAAATATCCAGATCGCTCTGCGTAAACGCATCGGAAAAAGTGCCAGCGGCCTGTACCTGACTGGTGGCGGCACCGAGGAATGCCGCCAGCAACCCTGCCTGCAAAGCCGCCAGCAAACAAATCATTTTCATTGCTCATTGATAGCACCAGTCGATCGATAAGTCCTATAGGGAATTGGCAGGGGTGATTCGTTTTTTCTTTATGGTTATGCTTGACATTAGGGATATCCCAAACATCATCTGGGTTTTTCCCTAAAGGATTACAAGACAGCTGGCCTTTTTTCTCACCTTTAAAATATTTCTTGCCGGGGTATTTTTGTGGAACCCTAACTGGGTCAAGGTTA
>JADFKH010000215.1 GCA_022565025.1 Pseudomonadota bacterium | reverse complement strand
AGCGCGTTTCTTGTGGTGGGCTTGCCCTTATCTTTCAGTGTTTGCCATTTTGTTTGCCAATCGACAAACAAAGAAAAACGGGAACCCGGTATTTACGCTAAGTTCCCGTTTTTATTCTAGAATTTGGCTCCCCAGGACGGACTCGAACCGCCGACCTAATGATTAACAGTCACCCGCTCTAACCAGCTGAGCTACTGGGGAATTGCATTGAGGCGCGGTATTTTCCGTGCTTTGGGCAAGGGAGTCAAGTGGAGACAATATGCGGGCTGAGGCTAAGGACAATGAATTGGATCCAGGTTTTTAGCTTCATCCCGCCTGATCCTGCCCAGGTTGGAAATCACAAGTTTCCTGGCATGTTCCGGCCCTCCCAGCCCGCACAGGCTGAAGCTGCCATTGCTGCCTGGCGTAGTGCCGTTGGGGTAAAAGCGTAGATTCGTGCGGCTGGCTGAGCTGTGAATCATGATGTTTTGCAGGCCCTGGCCGTGGCGCAGCAAGTCTTCGCCATCCTGGTGCTGCCGGTCGGTATTGGAATCGCTGAAGATGATCCAGCCCGCAGTCCAGTCCGTTGATTCCGTGCATCCCCCGGCAGGACTGCCCGCACAGGCAACCACCTGCGTATTCCGGTAGATGGCCTGGCTGCGGCCATACAGGAGGTCATTGTGCAATGCGCTGATTGATGCATTCATGCGCTGCCTGAGGGAATAGTCCTGGAATGCCGGAATGCCCAGGCTGAGCACAATGGCCGTGATGGACAGGGTGACCATGAGTTCAATAACTGTGAACCCATATCGCGTTTGCAGGTCGTGGAATTTCATACCTGTTGAGGGTAGGGGAACAGCAGGGATGTGGTAGAGGGAAACCCTGCTGGTTTGTGTAGGAAAAGTCTGTTGGAGTGCGCTCCTATTTTGCCGTTATAGCTTTCCTGATCCGGGAAATCGCCTCTTCGAGGTAGTCCATGCTTGCAGCGTAGGACAACCTGAGGTGACCTGGTGCGCCAAAAGCGGAACCGGGTACGGTGGAAACGCCGGCTTCTTCCAACAGCCAGGAGGCAAGTTCGACGTCATCCTTGATGTCATCTCTGCTGTCCAGAAATCCCTGGAAGGTGGGGAAGGCGTAGAAGGCGCCATCGCAATCCGGGCATTCGACGCCGGGTATGTCATTGAGCGCACCGTGAATGTATTGGTAACGGCGTTTGAACTCGTTTCGCATCTGCTCAACGCAGTCCTGCGGGCCATTCAGGGCTGCCACTGCCGCGGCCTGTGAGACAGAACTCGCACAGGAAGTGCTCTGGCCCTGTACCTTGCCCATGGCCGCTACCAGGTCTTCCGGTCCGGCCAGGTAGCCGATACGCCAGCCGGTCATTGCATAGGCCTTCGAAACCCCGTTGATCACGACTGTTCGATCGGTGAGATTGGGGCAGGCGTTGAGGAATGTGCAATAGCTGCCGTTACCCCAGTAAATGTGTTCGTAAATATCATCACAGGCTATGAAAACCTTGGGGTGTTCGATCAGTACTTCACCCAGCTCGCGGTATTCGTTTTCCGTATAGACCTTGCCCGTTGGGTTGGAAGGCGAATTGAGGATGATCAACCGCGTATTTTCATTCAGGGTGTTGTGCAATTCCCTGGCGGTAATTTTGTAATCGTGCTCGGCCGTACCGACCAGGATGGCCGGTTCGGCATCGGCCAGTTTGACCATATCCGGATAGGAAACCCAGTACGGGGCCGGTACGATGACTTCGTCACCGTGGTTGAGCAGCGCCACCATGAGATTGAACAGGCTTTGTTTGGCGCCGTTTGAGATCAGGATCTGCTTGGGCTCAAAGTTCAGCTGGTTGTCCCGATGGAACTTTTCGATGATAGCCTGTTTCAGCTCAGGCGTGCCGTCCACCTGGGTGTACCGGGTTTTGCCTTCGCGTATGGCGGCAATGGCTGCTTCCCTGATGTGCTCCGGTGTGTCGAAATCGGGTTCCCCGAAATCCAGCGAAACGATGTCTTTGCCCTGGGCTTTGAGCTGCATGGCCTGCATGCCGACCATGATGGTGGCTGAAGGCTTGATCTGGTCTACGCGATGAGAAATTCTGGTCACAAAAACACCTGCTTTTGGTTAACTCCTGGTGTCAGCAACCACAGGTCGTTAAAGCGGTTGTGATGGAATGATCATAACAATTTTTGGTGGTGCGAAAATACCTTTGTGAGCTAGTTCCATCAGCGGAATTCCTTTTGCGAGCTTCAATTTGATCGCCGCGTCCCTCCGGTTTTCGATCTCCATCACCTGGTTGCTAACGGGGAGGGTCTGGCTCCGGCAATTGCGTATAATGACGAGTTTGTTTTCAGGATTTCATTGCATGCCGGTCGATACCACCAAGCCCTTTGTACTACACAGTAATTTCAAGCCAGCTGGTGATCAACCTGAAGCAATTGCAAAGTTGATCGAGGGCATGGAAGCAGGGCTCGCTCACCAGACGCTGTTGGGTGTGACGGGTTCGGGGAAGACCTTTACCATTGCCAACGTGATCGAACATGAACAGCGGCCTACGCTTGTTTTGGCGCCGAACAAGACCCTTGCCGCCCAGCTGTATGGCGAGTTTCGGGACTTTTTTCCGGAAAATGCGGTGGAATATTTCGTTTCCTATTACGACTACTATCAGCCCGAAGCCTACCTGCCGTCCTCGGATACCTACATCGAAAAAGACGCCTCGGTAAATGAACACATTGAGCAAATGCGTTTGTCGGCAACCAAGGCGCTGCTGGAACGCCCGGATACCATTATCGTGGCAACCGTCTCGGCGATCTACGGCCTGGGCGATCCTACCCAGTACCTGAGCATGGTGCTGCACCTTTCTCGCGGCGAAATTATCAATCAGCGATCCATCCTGCGGCGCCTGGCCGAAATGCAATACAGCCGCAATGATATGGAGTTGCGCCGGGGAACCTATCGGGTTCGCGGTGACGTCATAGACATCTTTCCCGGCGACGAGGAGGCCCGTGCGATTCGGATCGAGCTGTTCGATGAGGAAGTCGACTCCCTGTGCGTGCTGGATCCACTGACCGGTGAAATTCTGAGAAAGCTGCAGCGGATCACCATTTACCCGAAGTCTCATTACGTGACACCCCGGCAGGTGGTTCTCGATGCGACGCAATCCATAGCCGAGGAACTGAAAGAACGCCTGGCCGTGTTGCGCGGGCAGGAACGGCTGGTGGAGGCGCAGCGCTTGGAGCAGCGCACCCGCTATGACCTGGAAATGATGCTGGAGCTGGGTTACTGCAGCGGGATCGAGAACTACTCCCGCCACTTGACGGGCAGGGGAGCGGGGGAAGCGCCGCCGACCCTGTTCGACTACTTACCGGACAACGCGATGCTGGTGCTGGATGAGAGCCACGTGATGGTTCCCCAGCTCGGCGCCATGTACAAGGGGGACCGTTCACGCAAGGAAAACCTGGTTAACTACGGCTTCCGCCTGCCTTCAGCGCTGGATAACCGGCCGCTGAAATTCGAGGAATGGGAGGCCAGGGCGCCGCAGTCGATTTTCTGTTCGGCCACGCCCAGGCCATACGAACTGGAACGCTCCGGAGAAGTGGTAGAACAGGTCGTCAGGCCGACCGGCCTGTTGGATCCGGAAGTGGAGGTCAGACCCGCGGCAGACCAGGTGGATGACCTGTTATCGGAGATCAACAAGCGGGTGGCGATGGGTGATCGTGTACTGGTGACCACACTGACCAAGCGCATGGCTGAAAACTTGACGGAATACCTGGCTGACCACGGTGTGCGCGTTCGCTATCTGCACTCGGACATAGAAACCGTGGAGCGTGTCGAGATCATACGCGACCTTCGCCTGGGTGAATTTGATGTGCTAGTTGGCATTAACTTATTACGAGAAGGTCTTGATATGCCAGAAGTTTCTTTGGTAGCTATTCTGGACGCGGATCGTGAAGGTTTCTTGAGATCGGAATCCTCACTGATCCAGACCATGGGCCGAACAGCGCGTAATGTGCGTGCTAAGGCCATTCTCTACGCTGACCGGATCACGGGCTCCATGGAGCGCGCCATGGCGGAGACCGAACGGCGCAAAAAGAAACAGATTGCCTACAATAAAGAGCATGGCATCACGCCACTAACGATCCAGAAAAAAGTAACGGACATCATGCAAGGCGCCTACGACGATACCTCGCGCCGCGGGCGCCGTTATGCACGCGTGGCCGAAGCCGGCGGGAAGTATGCAAACGTGACCGTGGAAAATCTCGGCAAGGCGGTCGAGGAGCTGGAAAAGAAAATGTTCAAACACGCCGAGCTGCTGGAGTTCGAGGAAGCAGCAGGGGTCAGGGACCAGATACGCAAGCTAAAGGATCGCGTGTTGATGTAGGAATTCCCGCTGCCAGGAGCCTGTCGGACTTGACCGATCGTAGCGAGGGAAAGCCGATTTGAGTCAGATTTTTCGGTCTTTTGAGGCGAATAGCACCGCTATTTAACGAAAAAGAGCGGGAAATCTGGCCAAACTCGGCTTTTCCGCAGTAGATCATGTTAAGTCC
>JADFKH010000036.1 GCA_022565025.1 Pseudomonadota bacterium | reverse complement strand
CGTTGCGGGCCAGTTGGCTGCCAGACTCCAGCCCGGAAAGAAGGAAAACCTTGATCCGGTCAGACCTCAGTTTTGACGGCAGTTCCTCGAAGGTCGCGCCTCTCAGCCGACGATCGATAGCACCACCATTGAGTACCTTCAGGGCTTCGGCGTTGAGCCTGGTCTGCTGCTTCTCCCGGTTGCGGAAAAATTCCAGAGTTACCGATTCACCCAGGGGCAGCTGACCTTCGATGTTATGAAACTCCCGCGCATTGTTCACCGGATTATCGGCAATTGCGGTAATCACATCGCCGGCCTGGATGCCGGCCCGTTCTGCCGCAGATTCCCCAACCACTTCCGCCACCAGCGCGCCCTTGCCATTTTTCAGGCCGAAGGCGCCTGCCAGCTCGGCGGTTAAATCCTGGACATAGATGCCGAGTGTGCCACGGCGAACTTCACCGAACCTTGCAAGTTGATCCATCACAAACTTCGCCATGGCCGATGGAATGGCAAATCCAATACCCACATTGCCACCGCTGGGCGTAAATATCGCGCTGTTAATTCCCACCAGTTCGCCCCGGAGGTTGATCAGCGCACCGCCTGAATTTCCCGGGTTGATCGAGGCGTCGGTCTGGATGAAATTCTGGAACTCAAGTCCGCGAAACCCGGCCCGGCCCAGTGCGCTGACGATCCCGGAAGTCACCGTCTGGCCAAGCCCGAAGGGATTACCCACTGCGACCACGAAATCTCCGACTCGCAATTGGTTCGAATCTGCCAGCGGCAGCGCCCGGAGATTGTCGGGAGGAATCCTGATCATCGCCAAATCGGTGTCGGGGTCGGTTCCAATAACTTCTGCTGCAAAGCTCCTGCCGTCAGCCAGCGTCACTGAAATATGGGTCGCTCCTGCAATCACATGATTATTGGTCAATACGTAGCCTTGTTCTGCATCGACCACCACGCCGGAACCCAGGCTTTGTGAGACCCGCTCGCGGGGCACGTCCGGCACATTGAAAAAGCGCCGGAAGAATGGATCGTCCAGCAGGGGGCTGCGAATACGCACGCGGGTTTGGGTGTAAATATTCACCACAGATGGAATGACGCGCTCCAGTACAGGAGCCAGAGTTGGCAAGGGATCACCTTCAACAGCGACGGGCAACGCCCCCAGCACCCGGTCCGCCGGAACGAGCATCCCGGCCAGGCCTAAAATCACAAAAACCAATTTGAAAAACTGCTGCACAAGCACTCCAAAAATAAATGAATGATTATTTGACCGGAATCCTGCCAGTAGGTTCTAACCGGGCTAACCCGGCGCGAATCATGATATCAGCACCTCATTCGACCAAAAACTTGCCATTTCATCAAAAACCGGATATAGAGAGACGGTCATGGACCTACAACAACAAGTACTACGGACCGACGTAGCGGGAATGCCGTTGGAATGGATCGGCTACCAGGAGGCGGTCCGCCTGATCTCCCTGGACCAGGTCTGCTATTGCCTGGGAAAAACACTGTATTGCATTCATGGCGGTATCAATGCCATCAGTGGCAAACAAAGCGTGGTCGAAGTCAATGCCATCATTGCCAGCCACGGTCACCATTCCCACGCCCACCTGTTCTCGGAAGCGTACACACCACCCCTGAGCAACAAGGCACTTTTTCGTCGCGACCAGTCCCTGTGTTTGTATTGCGGTGAGCAATTTCCGAACTTCATGCTGTCGCGGGACCACATTAAACCGCTGAGTCAGGGCGGCGGGGATAGCTGGGGCAACGTAGTCACTGCGTGCAAGCGCTGCAATAACCGCAAGGCCGCCCTGACACCCGAGCAGGCCGGTATGGAATTGCTGGCCATTCCGTTCACACCCACGCACGCCGAATTTGTCTACCTGCAAGGCCGTGGCATTCTGGCTGACCAAATGGAGTTCCTGCTGGCGCACTTTCCCCGTAAAAGTGTGCTGCGCCAACGAGTTGAGCAGGGAGGGGACTTGCTGAACTGATGTAGTGCTGGCTAACTTCTCAAACAACGCTGCCTCAGCATGCCGCCGAAGTCCAGTTCATCGAACAGGCGGTTGAGCTTTGCTTCATCTACCGCTTTGCGTCTCACTTCCGGCGCCGCCAGGGTGGACTTCACGTCTGTCACAATCCCGGTCAGTTTCCTCGCCAGCTCAGCCGCATCCCGGTTATCCACCAGTTTTTTCTGCAGCGACTTCGCACCTCTGATTTTCAAGTACTGCACTTCATCGATACGATCGTACAGACTGTCGAGATCCCCGAAGTGTCCAATTAAGGCAGAGGCAGACTTGGGCCCGACACCGGGCACACCCGGAATGTTGTCCACGGAATCCCCCGCCAACGCCAGGTAATCGGCCATTTGGTCAGGCCTGACGCTGAATTTCTCAGTCAACTGGCTGGCGTTGAGCTTTCGGTTGCGTGAGTAATCCCACCAGTGATCATTCTCACCGACCACTTGTGCCAGGTCCTTGTCACTGGTCACGACGCAAATGGGGTGTCCGCGTGCCTGCCAGTAAGCAGCCAGCGTGCCGATCAGATCATCGGCTTCGTAGCGGGGATCAGCGAAACACGCAAAGCCCATGGCCTCGGCAACGGATCGCGCCCACGCGAACTGCCGTTTAAGTTCAATCGGCGCTGGGTCACGATTGGCTTTGTACTCCGGGTAAATTTCAGTCCGGAAGCTGGTCGACAGGGATTCGTCGAAGGCAATGGCGACATGCTCGGCCGTGGTTTGTTCAAGCAGACTGCAGAGAAATCCTGAAAATCCGTAGACGGCGTTGGTGGGCTCACCCGCCACATTGACGAATTCGTCCGACATGGAAAACCAGGCCCGAAAAATATAGATACTGGCATCGACCAGGTAAACGGGTGAAAGACTCACTGTAGGGCCTTAATTTGTTGCTTGATTCTCCGCATTTCCGCCGATTCGATTGAATCCCCGGGATCCAGTGGCGTCTTCATCACTTTCACCGGCTGGTTTTCACCCGGGTTGGCAAAATAATAGACCTCCTCGCCCTTAACCGTACCAAAGGCAGGCCGGTCAAATTCATCGAGTGCAATGGCCATTGGCATGACATCGACGACATTTGAGCCACTGGCATCCAATTCCAGACGCATGATGCGCTGCGGCTGAAAGCCATTCTGGATCATGATCAGTTTGCCCTTGCTGTAGAACAAACCTGAAATTGCACCCAGGTTCAGATTTTCCGGACCCGTCAGCATGGCGGCCGTTTGTTGCGCAGGGTCCACCACCATGACGCCCATGGCACTATCGGCAATATACAGTTTGCCAGTGTCGGGCGAGACAGCGAGATCACGCAAGCCGACGAGGTCCTTGTTGCCGACGAATGCTTCCAGCTGTTCACCCTTCGCGGTCTTGCGAAAAACCATCGGCTGAGCCAGGTCTGCGATGTATATGTCACCATTCCCCGCTACCGCGATGGGCCCCAGTTCATGCGTCTGACCATCCAACGGCACATTGTAACGGCCCTTCAATTCCAGCGTCTCGAGATCAAATTCAAACAAAGCTCCGCGCCCTTTATCGCTGGGCTGGTATGCGGAAAAAGCCGGGACAGCAGCGCTGGATACCCACAGGCGATTGTTCTCGCTATCCGCAAATAGTCCCCGGATAGCCCACAGGCCGTTTTCTTCATTGGCCTTGATCAGAACTTGGGTTGAACCGTCTTGCGAGACCGCAACCACGATGCCGTCTTGTTGTGTTCCCACCAGGAAACGTCCCCGGCTCTCATCCCAGCTAATGGCGGCCGGGCTGGAGAATTCAGCAGCTAGGGTGAAAACCACGTCCCCTCTGCCATTGGGCACCCCAGCCCCGATCATGAGGTCGTTCAGGTATGTCCACACTTCGGTATCGCGGATACTGATCGTGTCCGGATTTTTACTGAGATCATTGGACAAGCCCTGCTGCTGCATTTGCAACAGGAAGTGATAGGCTGTCGTGGGCCGGTTCACCAGCGCACAAGCAGCGATAATATTTTCCATGTACCTGGGCTCATAAGGCCGCAAATCATGTAATTTCATATTGACTGCGTAAAAACGCACGAATTTACCGTCGGTGTAAGCCTGCCGGGATTTTTCCTCGAGCTCGGCGACACTTTCGATTATTTTTGCCTTCGAAGGAGTACTCGAATCGGGCTGAGCGCCCGATGGACTCACTGGTTCGCTTTGAGGTAATTGCTGTGCCGGTAACGAAAATGTCAGCAACGCAGTGAACAGTGCAGCGAATATGCTGACAACGATTATTCTTGACATGATTTTTTCTCGGAAGCCTAGCCCGCATATTGCACGAAGGATCCGGAATTTGCAGTGTAGCTGGCAATACAGTTTGGTCGATCGTTCGAACAAGCATAGCCATAGCTATGGTTTTCGAAGGATCGGCCATTGGACAGGAGTCCCGGTGTCGTGGAGCACATGGACGTGCGAGAACGACCGAAATGTGAAGCCAGATGCACTGCAAAACCGGATAGGACAAACGGTATTTTTCACGTGGCAATCATTTGGGCCATAAGCTATTAAATTTATTCAAGATTTGTCATATAATCGTCCGCCTTCGTGCAATATGCGGGTTGAGCCGCCACCTCGGTTATTCCTTGCAGTTATATCCCAATAAGAAACACTTCGTTCAATTTGGCCGCTTTCATTTATATGCTCTGTGAAACTCAAAACAGAGGCATCGGGCATTTTGAACTCGCTTAATACTGAAAACTCACCCTTCACTGAGCAGCAAATCGTTCAGTTGCGGCAAAGCCTGGGTCAGCTCGACCCGGCGCAGTCCGCATGGCTGAGTGGTTACCTGGCCGGGCGGCTGGCGGGTGGTTCCCAGGCGGCAGTGCTTGCTCCGTTGACATCAGCGGCGCAGCTCACCAGCGAGCAGGGCGTGCTGAACGTGTTTTACGCCTCGCAGACCGGTAACGGTGAAGACCTCGCACAAGAGTTCGCATCTCGCGCAGCTCTGGCGGGCCTGGTAGTCAAGTCCCAATCACTGACTGAGCTCAAACCGGCCGTGCTGAAGAAGCTGGATCACGCCGTCTTCATCATCAGTACACATGGCGAAGGCGATCCACCTGATGATGCTCTGGATCTGTTTGAATACCTGGAAAGTGTGCGAACAATAAAGCTGGATTCTCTGCAGTTCCGGGTGCTTGCCCTGGGTGACCGCAGCTATAGCCAATTCTGTGAAGCAGGCCGCAAGCTGGAAGAGTTGCTGCTTGCCCGAGGTGCAAGAACGTTTGCGGAGCGGGTGGATTGCGACCTGGATTACCATGCACCGGCTGGTGTGTGGTCAGCCGAAGTTATTGAATACGGTTGCAAGGAGTTGGCGCGGGAGGAAAGCAGTGCCGTGCTGGTACCGGCAACTTCTCCGGCACCACATCTCAGCGTGGTTCCCAGCACCGCTGAATGGAACCGTAAGCGGCCGTTCCCGGCGATGGTGGAGCGTCTGCAGAAGATCACCGGCTTGGAATCCAAGAAGGACGTTTACCACCTGGAACTTTCCTTGCAGGATTCCGGCCTGCGCTATGAGCCCGGTGATTCCCTCGGAGTCTGGGCCTTCAACGATCCGGAACTGGTAGTCGACGTGCTGGCGGAACTGGCTATCGATCCCGCGACGGAAGTCGAAGTGGCAGGCAGCGTCCGCACCATCCGCGAACTGCTCACACGGCACCTTGAACTGACCAGGTTGAGCACGGATACGATCGGGACCTACGCCAGTCAGACCATGGGGCAGGAATTAAAGGGCCACTTGGACTCCCTGGACGATGAGCAGTGCAGGGCCTTCATTGAACAACGCCAGTTCATCGACCTGGTAAAGGAGTACCCGGCGCGACTGTCTGCGCAGGCGCTGGCAGAATTGCTGCGTCCGTTGACACCAAGGTCCTATTCCATTGCGTCCAGCCAGGCAAGTGTGGACGAGGAAGTCCATCTCACCGTAGCGACCCGGTACAGCGACGCCATCGGGCAGCGGCGGCGAGGTGTAGCCAGCGCTTACCTTAACTACCGCCTGCAGCCCGGTGACGAGATTGGTGTATTTCTCGAACCGAACCGCCGTTTCCGCTTGCCGCAAAACCGTTCAACACCGTTGATCCTGATCGCTGCTGGCACCGGAATCGCGCCCTACCGCGCATTCCTGCAGCAACTCGAAGCCGAAGGCGCAAGTCCTCAAACCTGGCTGATATTCGGCAATCCCCATTTGCGCACGGATTTTCTTTACCAGCGTGAATGGCTGCGCTGGCGCAAGATGGGATTGCTGGCCCGGATCGATGGCGCATTTTCACGCGACCACGCAGAAAAGCGTTACGTACAACACGTGGTCAGGGAACAGGCGGAGGAAATCGATGAGTGGCTGAACGCAGGTGCGCAAATTTATCTTTGCGGCGGTCTGGCCATGGGACGTGAAGTAGAACAGGCGCTACGCCAGGGTATCGCCCTGAACCGGGGCCTGGAAGATGAAGCGGCAGCGGAAGTCGTTGCCGGTCTGAGGCGTGACCGGCGCTTGCTGAAGGACTTGTATTGATGAACACGCCCAGCGAAAAATTGACAGCGGTCGAAATCATCAAGGCCAACAGCAATTTCCTGCGGGGCACCATTGTTGAAAGCCTGCAGGACAGTGCCAGCTCGGCGATTGCCGAAGATGACACGCAGCTCAGCAAGTTTCATGGTATTTACCAACAGGACGACCGGGACAAGCGGGAGGAACGGCGCAGGCAACTGCTCGAGCCCGATTATCAATTCATGATCCGGGCGCGGGTACCGGGAGGCGTGTGCACGCCGGAACAGTGGCTGGCGCTGGATGAGATTGCCCGGAAATGGGCCAATGGCACCATCCGGCTCACGACGCGCCAGGCATTTCAACTACACGGTGTACTCAAGCGTGACCTGAAGGCAAGCATCCGGGCCATCAATGACTCCCTGCTGGACACCATCGCCGCCTGCGGTGATGTGAATCGAAACGTAATGTGTACGCCCCTGCCGGAGGCATCGGCGATTCACCGTCAAGTGTTCGAAATAGCACAGACCCTGAGCGAGCATTTTACACCGCACACAACGGCCTACCACGAGATCTGGTTGCTCAGTGAACACGGTCGCGAAAAAGTCGCCGGCAGCAAAGACAGTGAGCCGATTTACGGCCCGACCTATCTCCCGCGCAAGTTCAAGATGTCCTTTGCCATTCCGCCGCGAAATGACGTGGATGTGTTTGCCCATGACCTGAGTTTCATCGCCATTGCCGGTAAAGATGGCTTGGAAGGTTTCAACGTCACGGTCGGCGGTGGCATGGGCGTTACGCATGGCGACCCGGCAACCTATCCTCGCCTGGCGGACATGCTGGGGTTCTGCACCCCGGACCAGGTAGTGGAAATCTCCGAGGCAATCGTAAAAATACAACGGGACAACGGAGACCGCAGCGAACGCAAGCACGCCCGGTTGAAATACACCATTGATGACCGGGGTCTGGAGTGGTTGCATGATGAAATCGAGCGTCGCATCGGTTACCGGCTGGCGCAGGACAGGCCGTTTGAATTTACCCATACCGGCGACCTGTACGGATGGCAGCAGACCGCAGATGACCGGTGGCACCTGTGCCTGTTCCTTGAGAACGGGCGCGTTGCGGATAAGGGTGGTTCCAGGCAGATGAGTGGATTGCGGGCGATCGCTAAAGTGCTCAAAGGCGAATTTCGCCTCACACCCAACCAGAACGTCATTATTTCCAACGTGAACGCTTCGGACCGGGCCCTGATCGATCGCCTGGTACAGGAGCACGGCCTGGATAATTACCGGCACGCCAGCCCCCTGAGGTTGAATTCGATGGCTTGCGTGGGATTTCCAACCTGTGGTTTATCCATGGCCGAAAGCGAGCGTTACCTGCCTGACCTGGTTGACCTGATCGAAGCATTGCTGGTCAAACACGATCTCGAAGAACAGGCCATCACGATTCGTATGACCGGCTGTCCCAATGGATGCGCACGGCCCTACCTGGCGGAAATTGGCCTGGTAGGGAAGGGACCTGGACTTTACAATCTGCACCTGGGCGCGGCGTTCAACGGCACGCGTCTCAACCAGAAAGTCCGGGAAAGCGTGCATGAAGCGGAAATCCTGGCTTTACTGGATGAGCTTTTGGCAGATTACAGCGGCAGCAGAGAGCCGAACGAAGCGTTTGGAGATTTCATGCTGCGCAGCGGTGTTCTGCAGAGCGGGACGGAAGAGGCAGCGGTATGAGCAGCGCGGCACTGAAACTGTGCATTCCGGAGCCGGGGCAAGCGTGGAATGAATCCCAGTTGGCGGCTGTCAATCCCTGTCTCGAGCGCATGAGTGCGCCGGACCGCGTGCAGTGGTCGCTTGATTACCTGCCACGGCAGCAGGTGCTCACGTCGAGTTTTGGGGCGCAGTCGGCGGTAATGCTGCATATGCTGAACCTCTTTGAACGCAAGATTCCCGTGATATTGATCGACACCGGATACCTGTTTCCGGAGACTTACCACTTCATTGACCAGATGGTTGCAAGACTGGAACTTGACCTGAGGGTATACCGCCCGCTCATGAGTGCCTTGTGGCAGGAGAGCCGCTATGGCAAGCTGTGGGAAGCGGGCGCCGAGGGAATCCGCCGCTACAACCAGATGAACAAAGTCGAGCCCATGGACAGAGCCCTGAAGGAACTGGAAGTAGGCACCTGGTTCAGCGGCTTGAGACGCAGCCAGTCAGACACGCGCAGCCAAATCAGCGTCCTGCAACACAATGGCCGCGCCGTGAAGGTCCACCCCATCGCCGACTGGAGCAACCGCGATGTGCACCGTTACCTCAAGCAACACAAGCTGCCCTATCACCCCCTGTGGGACAAAGGTTATGTTTCCATCGGCGATACCCACACCAGCCGGCCGCTGAGCGCAGAAATGGACGAACAGGACACCCGTTTCTTCGGTCTGCTGAGGGAATGCGGCCTGCACGAAGCGGAAAACTTTCAAAAGGTTGTTTAGCATGAAGGCGGCAGCAAACTGTCTTTTCGATGCGAGTCGTTGGCGATGATGCACTGCACGTCAGTCGTCCCGGCTCAACATCCCCGCCGTTTCCAGGTCATGGTATGAATGACGGTCACGTACTGAGCGAAGACTGGTTTCCAGTCCTGCTGGGCTGATGCGCTATTCCCTACAAATATTGCCTGTCATTCTGCCGGTGCTGTTCTGGGCTGGTTATCACTATTATAAGGACCGGCATCTGCCTGAGCCCGTCAGCCAACTGCTGCTGGCGTTTACCCTGGGTGTTGGCTCGTTTTATCTCGGATTGCTTATGTACCGGGCGCTGGATCTCGTGAATCTACGTTATGACGCCTATGTGTTGGCTGAGACGAGTCTGCCGGGCCTGTTCGCCTACGCCATACTGGTAATCGGCGTAATCGAAGAACTCGCCAAGATGATTCCCTTTTTACTGCTGGTCATCCATTTCAAAGAGTTCGACGAGCCGATCGACGGAATTATTTATGCATCGTTTATCGCCCTGGGTTTTTCAGCGGTAGAAAATATTCAGTATTTACAATTTGTTACAAGCCTAGAAGCATGGGCACGGGGATTTGCGAGCCCCGTGATCCACATCGTATTTGCGTCCATTTGGGGCTATTACATCGGCCGGGCCTACCTGTGTCGAAGGTCTCTGGGTCGAGTCATTTTTGCCGCCCTCGCCTGCACCGCAATTTTGCACGGGATCTACGATTTCGTAGTGATTGCCTTGCCCACGCCGGCATTACCGGTAGCCGCGTTCCTGATCGTTGTCATCTGGCTGTGGCGCCTGCGGCTCATTCGTGATTTGCATACCTTAGCGCCGGGCCCCTGCCCCTAGTGTAGGACACTACACTAGGATCAGGAGATTATTCCCGGTGAAACCGGGGACTCAGGCCGAATGGAGGATTGACCGGTGGTCGTACGGGAAAGTCGCATTCTGGGAGTGGAAGCGTCTATGATGCATGGAGTTACTTTTTAGACCATGGCAGGAGCGACTGTTGAATCTGCAAACTCTGGCCAATATAGCTGAAATATTCGGCGCATTGCTGGTGATCGCCGGCGTCTTCATCGCCCTGATGGAAGTACGGCACTACCGTTCACAACGGCAGGAGACGGCCTCGATGGAAATCATGCGGGCTTTCCAGAGTCGTGACTTCACCAGTGCCTTGCGACTGGTCATGGATTATGAGCAGGAGTGCCGGCAGTGCAAGGAGGAATCCCTGCCGCAGGAATTGCAGGATGCAGCGATGACGGTCAGTACGACACTGGAAGCAGTCGGGCTGATGGTTTTCCAAAGGATCGTTCCTTTCCGACTCATACAGCAGTTGATGGGCGGCACCATCCAGGCCTGCTGGCGTGTGCTCAGGGCACAAACGGAATTGTTGCGGGAAAAGCTCTCTCGCCCTTCCATTCACGAGTGGTTCCAATGGCTGGCGGAGCGTCTGGATGAGCACCCCGAGTACAGGGACGAAGTAGGGGCCTTTTCGAAATACCGAGATTGGAGACCAGAAGCCGGCTCGAGCAAGAACAATGGCGCATGAAAAATTCACGCCGCTGCCCACGCCGGCACAAATGTATTCATCATCATGCGGGCCTGCGATCTACAGGTTAAAACCTCCGTCGCAACAGCTTGAGAACCGGCTGTCGATGCCGGGGTGGCCGTTCAGCGGCAGCAGGGATTTGCTTTGAGTGGCAATATGCGTTACGTCCCCGGCAGAAGAAATCACGCGGTCGATGTGATCGCGGTCGATTCCCGGCACCATCAGTTGCAGGAAGCTGTACATGTAGTTGGGCAGGAAACGGTCGCGGCGGAAGCCGATCCAGGTGGTGCAGCTCGGGAACAGGTCGCAAGCGTTGATCGCCACCAGCCCGGGATCCTGGATCGGGTTATACGCCATGCAGGCAACGATTCCGACGCCCATTCCCTTGAGCACATAGGTTTTTATTACATCCGGGTCTTCGGCTGTGAACACCACGTTCGGTTCGATCCCGGCATCCCTGAACGCATTGGCCTGGTCCGAATCCGGGTCGAAACTGTGTGTGTAGCTGATGATCGGGAATTGCGCCAGGTCTTCGAGACTGACATCCTTTTTCCGCGCCAGGGGATGGTCCGGTAGCACGAGAATGGTTCTTTCCCAGTGGTAGATGGGAAAAGTCACCAAATCCTTGAACAATTCGCTTTGACCGGAGGCAATTGCAAAATCCGCGTCTTGGTCCTGCACCTGGTGGGCAATACGGTCGGACGTGCCTTGATGCAGGCTGATTGGGATTCCTGGGAATTCGCGGTGAAATCCGGCCAGCAAGTCCGGCAAAACGTAACGTGCTTGTGTATGCGTCGTTGCAACGACCAGTTCGCCTTGCTCCTGCCCGGCCAGTTCACGTGATATTGACTTGATATTGTCAACCTCGGTCAGAATCTTGCGTGCCCTTTCGACCACTTCCCTGCCTGCCTCCGTCAGCCCGGAAAGGCTTTTACCTTTGCGTACAAACAAATGCAAAGACAGTTCGTCTTCCAGCATCTTGACCTGTTTGCTCACGCCGGGTTGAGAAGTGAACAATGCCTGGGATGCGGCCGTGATGTTCAAGCCGTTGTCCACGATGGCAACCAGGTAACGCAGTTGTTGCAGTTTCATTTTCTCTGCCTCTAGTTTATTCGGCTAACCCGCATATTCTCTCAGCCAAAATTATTCAGACCAAAAAAATCCGCCGGAAGGCGGGTGGTTTGATCAAAATAAGGTAAATATGACTGACTACACCACGCGCCCTCCGGCTTGCGGACAGATACAACATTGGCACGTGTTGGTGTAGTGATTCATGTTGGTTGCTCAGATTGATTTGGCTTCAGCATAGTGGTGATTTAAAACCAAATCAAGCATCAATTCGGTTCGAGGTAATATTGTCCGAAAAAATCCGTATTTCTGCAGTCCAGGCCCCGCCAGTATCACCGAGTTATGGAACAGTGCCTCTGTTTCCGGATCTCTGCTTCGGGCAATGGCGAACCCGATGAAAAAGTGGAATACCCTGTCTGCCCATTATTGGACAGGTGGCCGCGCTGGGGAGTAATCTACTTGGCTTCAACCAAATCCAATGTTAAGCAAAACTGCCTAAAAAAGGACACGACATGATTTACGACAATATTCTTGAGACGATTGGCAATACACCGGTTATAAAAGTTCAGAAGCTGGCACCCCAAGGCATTGACATCTACGTCAAGGCGGAAGCTTTCAACCCGATGGGCTCGGTCAAGGACCGGCTGGCCCTTGGCATCATTCTGGACGCGGAAAAAAGAGGCGTCCTGAAGCCGGGCCAGACGGTTATCGAGGCTACTTCGGGCAATACTGGGATCGCGCTGGCCATGGTGTGCGCGGTGCGAGGTTACCCCTTCGTGTCCGTAATGGCGGAGTCATTCTCGGTAGAACGGCGCCAGCTGATGCGGTTCATGGGCACAACGCTGGTTTTAACGCCGGCAGCCGAGCGCGCTACAGGCATGGTCAGGGCTACCGAAGCCCTGGCCGCAAAGCACGGCTGGTTCATGACCCAGCAGTTCGAAAATGAGGCGAACCCCGCCTACCATCGCAACACAACCGGGCCTGAAATACTCAGTGATTTTGCTGATCGAAGACTGGATTATTATGTCAGCGGTTATGGCACCGGCGGCACGATTACCGGTGCGGGGCAGATGATCAGGCTGGCACGGCCGGACGTAAAAATCATTTCCACCGAGCCGGCGGGTGCTGCCCTGCTCGAGGGCGATGAATGGCAACCGCACAAGATCCAGGGCTGGACACCTGATTTTATACCGGAAGTTCTGGACCGGGATGTCGCGCATGAAAATATTCTTGTGACCGATGAGGAGGCCATAGAAGCTGCACAGGCATTGGCATTGAAAGAAGGTATTTTCTGTGGAATTTCTTCGGGTGGCACTTTCGCCGCGGCAGTCAAGGTGGGTGAGAAAGCCGAACCGGGGTCAGTCATCCTGGCCATGTTGCCGGATACCGGGGAGCGTTACCTGTCAACACCGCTGTTTGCGAATATCGCCCAAGGCCCGGATGAAGGACAAGAATTGCTGGAAGGCCTGGAGTACTAGCCCATCTTTAACAGCCAACCAGTGATATTTGGCTAATATACTCTATAACATATTGATTCATATAAGCGACTGTCCTAAAAACGTTTTGTAGTGCCATAATCGTATGCAATACTATTGTATCTTGCTCCCGGATGATGTAGGGTCATCTGCATGTACATCCGACGCACAAAAACCCGTTCAACCGTCCAGGGGAAATCCTATTATTCCCATCGCCTGGTGCGCTCTGAGCGAGTGGGTACCAAAGTACGCCAGCGTACCTTGCTGAATCTGGGTCGTCATTTTGAAGTAGCCCAGGAACATTGGCCGCTTCTTTGTGTACGTCTTGATCAAATGTTGAGTCCCCAGCCCGGTCTGCTGCCGGTCGAATTACCTGATAGCGTTGAGCACAAGGCACAGGAAATCCTGGCACGACTGGTCGCAAGTGAGCCAACCCCATCAGGTCAGACCCCAGGCACTGCCGAGGCTGATATCCAATCGGTGGATGTCAACTCGCTGGAATTGGTCCGGCCCCGCTCAGTGGGTGTAGAACATGTGGCACTCTGGGCCATGGAACAGTTGCGCCTAGAGACGTTATTGGCGGATCTGGGACTGAATGGCCCGCAACGGGCGGCGGCACTGGGTTTGATCATTGGTCGTATGGCTGCACCGGGATCTGAACTGGCAACGCACCGCTGGCTACGACAGACCAGTGCCCTGGGGGAGTTGATCGACTTCGACTATACCAAGATGAGCCTGATGCAACTGTACCGCACTTCGGATCGCTTGATCAGGCATCGTGAGCGGATTGAAAAGGCGCTGTTCAACCGCACGGTTGATCTGTTTGGACTCGATTGCACGATCACCCTTTATGATCTCACCAACACGTACTTTGAAGGTGACCTCGGCAGCAACCCCAAAGCCCGGCGTGGACATTCGAAGGAAAAGCGCAGCGACTGCCCACTGCTCACGCTGGGACTAATGCTTGATGGCAGCGGCTTTGTGCGGCGCTCTGAGATCTTCGCCGGCAATATCTTTGAAGGCAAGACCCTGCAATCAATGCTTAAAGCACTACAGGCCCCCAAGGGGGCGCTGGTGGTTCTTGACCGGGGGATTGCAACCGAAGAAAACCTGACCTGGATGCAGGAGGCTGGGTATCGCTATCTGGTTGTGAACCGGGGCCGGGAAAGGGAAGCTGTACCTGACGATTGCATCACGATCAATACTGCCAACGATGAAAAAGTGCAGCTGAAAAAGGTTTGTTCCGAAGATGGCAAAGAGGTGCGTTTGTATTGTTACTCAGAGCGCCGGGCCAGGAAAGAGGAAGGGATTGCCAAACGCTTTATGGAGCGCTTTGAGGCCAACCTGGATAAACTCTCCGCGGGGCTTTCCCGCCCCCGCACCACCAAGCGCCCTGATAAGCTGTGGGAGCGCATTGGACGGCTCAAGGAAAAAAGCCATGGAGTCAGTCAGCATTACCACATTGAGTTGATTCTTGCTGAGGACGAAAAAACGGCCAGGGCACTGCGCTGGGAACGCAAACCTGTCACAGGCACACTTGTCACCCATCCTGGTGTCTACACACTGCGCAGCAATGAAACTGACTGGGACGAGGAGAGAATGTGGCGCACCTACATCATGCTGACTGATCTTGAAGCGGTCTTTCGCAGCTTGAAATCAGAACTGGGGTTGCGCCCTATTTACCATCACAAAGAAGAACGCGCGGATGGTCATTTGTTCATCACCGTGCTGGCCTATCAGCTGGTGCAGTTCATCCGCTGCACACTGCGGGAAAAAGACATCAATGATAGCTGGCTTGGCCTGCGCCAGACACTCAACAATCAATGCCGCATTACGGCCACCTTTCGCAGAACGGATAATCGAACCCTGCATGTCAGAAAGGCCAGCAAAGCCGAGCCAAACCAGCTACGCATCTACAATGCACTGGGAATAAACCCGGCACCCGGAGGTATCAATAAACTGATCGTCTGAGCCCAATATCCACAAAAAGCACACTTTGTAGTGCCACTTGGAAAAATCAGCGTTCTTAACCGATTGATTATTATGAAACACTGAAATAGGGTGTTAAATATGGGCTAAGGTTAACCCGGGTCGACTGCGGGATGAGATAAATATCGAAGTGGGCAAATTTCCTACATGATTCTCATTTATTATTTATGTGTACCGAAGACACTTGGAGTAATTCCACACGAACAACTCGAATCCGAACCCGGACGCCTCACAGAACGAACAATTTAATGAATGAATCTTGAGTTCAATATCATCTGCTAAATATTTATACGCCTCATTTACCCATCCACCCTTAACTTCATCAGTACCTGGTCGGCCAGTTCCTCCGCTGTATGGTGGCCGGCATTGAGGTGAATGTCGGCCCGTTCAGGCGGTTCGTACTCGGAACTGATGCCGGTAAAATTCGGGATTTCGCCTCTGCGGGCTTTGGCATACAGGCCTTTCGGGTCACGGGCCTCACATACCTCCAGTGATGCATCTACAAACACTTCAATGAATTCAATGTCCCCGGCTATCTCTTTTGCCATTCTGCGCTCCTGTCGGAACGGAGATATAAACGCGGTTATAACGATCAAGCCGGAGTCTGCCATCATGCGCGCAACCTCCGCCACTCGCCTGATGTTTTCAACCCGGTCAGCGTCGGTAAAACCGAGATCCTTATTCAAACTGTGACGGAAGTTATCGCCATCAAGTAAATAGGTATGACGGTTCTGCGCCGCAAGTTTCTGCTCGACAATATCCGCGATGGTGGACTTTCCCGATGCCGACAGACCCGTGAACCAGATAATGGCCGGCCGCTGGCTTTTCATTTTTGCACGCGATTCGCGATTGATTTCAAAGGACTGCCAGGACAGGTTTTGCCCGCGTCGCAAACCGAAGTCGATCATCCCGGCGGCAACGGTATTGTTGCTGATACGATCAATCAGAATAAACGCCCCGGTCCGGGGATTCTCTGAATACGGATCAAACGCGATGGCGTGTGCTGTGGCGAAGTTGCATACCGCAATTTCGTTCAGTTCCATCATCGAGGCTGGCAGATGTTCGGTGGTGTTGACGTTAATCTTATATTTCAGATCAGTAATTTGTACCGATGTGGTCTGCGTACCGATCCTGAGAAGATAACTCCGTTCAGGCAACATGGGGTCTTCGTGCATCCAGATCAGGTGGGCCTGGAACTGGTCACTGCGCTCCGGCGCTTCACCAGGAAAATGCAGCAGGTCGCCATGACTGACATCAATTTCATCTTCCAGCGTAAGCGTCACGGCATCACCCAAGCACGCAACCGGCAAATCCCCATCCATGGTTACGATGCGCTTGATGCGACTGCGTTTGAGCGATGCGGCCACAATAACTTCATCACCGACGCGTATCTTACCGCCTGCCAATGTACCGCTATAGCCCCGAAAATTGAGGTCCGGTCGATTAACCCATTGCACCGGGAAACGAAACTGATCTGATCCGGGTTGGGTTTCCGGCTCCAGTATTTCCAGGCAAGGTAACAGTGCCAGGCCCGTATACCACGGCATGAATTCGCTGTTCTTGGTGACGTTGTCACCTTTCAGGGCAGACACCGGAATCGCGTAAATGCTGCTGAAACCGAGCATGTCTGCAAACGCCATAAATTCAGAAGAGATATCCTTGAACACACGTTCCGAATAACCCTTCAAGTCAATTTTGTTGATTGCCAACACGATATGCTTCACACCCACAAGTGAAAGGATGTATGCATGTCGACGGGTTTGAATTGAGACGCCCAGGCGCGCATCGATTAACAACACCGCCGCATCTGCAGTCGAAGCACCGGTCACCATATTGCGGGTATATTGTTCGTGTCCCGGGGTGTCAGCAACGATAAATTTACGTTTGCTGGTCGAAAAAAAGCGATAAGCCACATCAATGGTGATGCCCTGTTCCCGCTCCGCCGACAAGCCATCTACCAGCAACGAGAAATCAATATCATCCTCAGTGGAAGCGCGTCCTTTACTGTCTTTCTTAAGCTCTTCCAGTTGATCGTCGTAAAGCAGTTGGGAATCATAGAGCAACCGGCCGATCAGGGTGCTTTTACCATCGTCCACACTGCCGCAGGTGATGAATTTGAGCATGCTCTTCGAGCTTTCCTGCTCGATAAACTGGTGCAGGTCAAGTTTCACTTTATCGGTTGATGGCATCAGAAATAGCCCTCCTTCTTCTTCTTCTCCATCGAGGCTGACTGATCACTGTCAATTAATCGGCCCGAGCGCTCTGAAGTGTGTGAAGAACGCATTTCAAGAATCACTTCCGGCAATGTGGTGGCGGTGGATTCGATGGCAGCGGTCAACGGATAGCAGCCCAGGGTGCGAAAGCGGATGGAGCGCATTTTTACCTGTTCACCTTCCCGGAACACAAAGCGATCGTCATCCGGCATGAACAGCACGCCATCGCGCTCCAACACCGACCGCTCGGCCGCCAGGTACAAGGCGGGGATCGGGATATCTTCAAGGTAGATATAGGTCCACACGTCCATTTCAGTCCAGTTGG
>JADFKH010000035.1 GCA_022565025.1 Pseudomonadota bacterium | reverse complement strand
CTATTTTTCCCGACTTGACCAGCAGTGCTTCCACCAGTGTTGTCTTACCTGATCCCGCATGTCCACCCAGGGTGATGTTGCGTATATCTTCGGTGTGATAGTTGGGCATACGGTGTTCCTGAATAGGTGTGAGACGAACATCCTAGTACAGATTTACCGAAGCGCCAAATCCCCGTGCGGTACGAGTTGACCACAGTCATTTTTATCAGGATTTGATTCATCTTTTCAGAAATTTCATATCCTGGGGAACTTGGCTCGGTCGGGAGTTGTCATAAATGGCAGTTGAGGAAAATATTCGTTTCAACTCTCTTCAGGGAAGTCAGTTTGTTTTAGACAAACCTCCTCTTTAACGGCGCCCCCAGTGGCGCCGTTTTTTTATTCTGAAACGGGCCAAATAGTGGCAGTGGAATGAAAATTTACCGTTCGGCTTGAAATCGGTTATACACGCCATGCTCAAATCAGGTAACGTTCCGGCAATGATTGAAATGGTGTTGTCGGCGTGGCTGAAAAATGGCTTGAAGATGTTTTTGGTGACAGCTGGCAACAGCTTCGGGCTGCGTATGCATAAAAAAATAGCTGATCCGGCAGTCCCTGATCCCCGCCACGCGCAGTGGTTTCAATTCACCCGCTGCGACTTTGACCCCATGCAGGGTGTTGCCAGCCTGGTCTATCGTTTTGACAATGGACCGGAACTGATCGAGCGTGTCCGCTTTCCCGACGCGCCCTGGCCAGCCGAGGCAAGCCGGCAGGCTGCCTTCGAGCAGGCTCTGCGACTGCTGCACCTGGTCGCTGGGGTCAGCTACTACAAGGCCGGGCTCAGTCATGAGATGCGGTTCGCCCAGCAGGACCCTGATCCGGAGCTGGCCACATTTCTTACCGAACTCTATGTTCAGGGCCTGGCCGAATTCGCTTATATCAATCATCTCGACCTGTGCTCCAGGGTCAGTTTTCCAGGGACGGGAGCGCCACCCGGCGCAACTAAGCTGATGTTGCCCGAACGGGCTCTGGTAGCGATCGGTGGAGGGAAGGACAGCCTGGTGGGCCTCCACCTGATTCAGCAGGCGGGCATCGAGGTTCAACCTATCTGTGTTGGTCAATCTACCCTGATCGGGGACACGGTGAAGGCGGCGGGTTTACCCCTGTTGCGGATCGAACGCACACTGGCGCCGGAGTTGGCGGAGATGAACCGGTTGGGAGCCTGGAACGGGCATGTTCCAGTGACCGCGATTAATTCAGCAATCCTGCTTTGTGCCTCGATCTTGTATGGTTTTGCCTATATTGTTTTTTCGAATGAACGATCGGCCGATGAGGCTACCCTGGTCCTGAGCGATGGAACAGCCATCAATCACCAGTACGCCAAGAGCTCCGCATTCGAGACCGGCTTACGCGACGTGATTGCTTCGCAGGTCAGCCCGGACATCGAGTATTTTTCTATTCTCCGGCCGTTTTCGGAGTTGGAAATCGTTCGACGTTTTTGTGCACTGAGTGAATTTCACTCCGTTTATTCCAGTTGTAACCGGAATTTTCACATCGATGGTTCCCGGATCGAGGGCCGCTGGTGCCTTGACTGCCCCAAGTGCCGTTTTGCGGCTCTGTCCCTGGCCCTGTTCCTGCCGCCCGGACAAGTGGCGGGCATGATGGGTGGGGACCTGCTCGATAACGGTGACCAGGCCGATGGTTTCCGGGCATTGTGCGTGCTTGGCCGGGACAAACCCTTCGAGTGTGTCGGAGAAGTCGGGGAGAGCAGGGCGGCCATGGCAGCCCTGGTATCCAGCGAGGACTGGTGTGATCATGCCGTGGTGACCGCTCTCGCGGCGGAAATTGAAAAAGTGACCGTGCCGGCGCTGGCGGGCTTGCTGGCGCCGTCTGGAAATCACTCGATTCCGGCCCTGGTCTTGTCTCAGTTGGATATTAAGGGAGATGCTGGTGAGAAAGGCTGATCTCATCGGTCGCAAGGTAGGAATTCTAGGTCTTGGCCGGGAGGGGCGCGCAGCGCGGGAGTACATGAGGTCTGTTTTTCCCGAACTGGAACTGGCCCTGATTTGCGAATCCCCACCGGAACGGGCTTTTGCCGCCCAGCTGGGTGAAAAAGACCGGCTGATCACGGGGCCTCTATCCAGGGCCCGCCTGGAGCGGTTTGACCTACTTGTCCGGTCACCCGGAATCAGTCCGTACCGGCCCAGCGTTCAGGCCGCCATGCAAGCGGGGGTTGAAATAACCACCGCGAGTAATCTGTGGTTTACCGCCCACCCCGGTGAAAAAACCATTTGTGTTTCCGGCACCAAAGGCAAAAGCACCACGTCTGCCTTGATTGCCCATGCGTTGCGCTCATGTGCTTATCGTGTGCGCCTGGCGGGCAACATCGGCCGGCCACTGCTTTCCTGCAACGATAAGGATGTGGACTGGTGGGTGATTGAATTGTCGAGCTTCCAGCTTGTTGACCTCGAAACAAAACCATCGGTGGCGGTGATGCTGAACCTGTCGGAGGATCACCTGGACTGGCACGGCAGTGAACGGGTGTACCGGCGAGACAAGTTGCGACTGATCGAGCTGGCCGGTGATTCTCCGGTCATCGCCAATGCTGCTGACCCGGTATTGGTCGATGCCCTGTCTGCTCGCACTGACATTACCTGGTTCAATTCCAATTCGGGCATCCACGTAGAAGGATCTTCTATTCTGGATGGGGAGGAGGTATTGCCCCTGCGCGTGCCGGAGGAACTGCCCGGAGCACACAACCTTGCCAACATTGCTGCCGCTTTGACAGTACTCAAGGTTATTGGTGCAGACGTCCTGCAGGCGGCGCATGGGATCGACTCGTTTCAAAGCCTGCCCCATCGCCTGCAGCTGGTTGGTGCGCGGGACGGAGTCCGTTTTGTAAACGACAGCATCGCATCGAGCCCGGTTGCAACCGCAGCGGCATTGGAGGCTTTGTCCGCCCGCCCAGTCACTTTGATCATCGGCGGTCTTGACCGGGGGCTGGACTGGACACCCTATGTGAGGGCATTCAAATCAGCTATGCCGCAAGCGGTTATCGCCATACCGGATAACGGAATACGAATTATCAAGACATTGCAAAACGCGGGCCTGGATGCTGAACACGGATTTCACCAGGTCGCGGGCCTGGCGGAAGCGGTGGAACTGGCTGAGAAGCTCACTGTGCGCGGTGGCGTGGTGTTGCTGTCTCCGGGTGCACCGAGTTTCGGTCAGTTCGCGGATTATCGGGACCGCGGGCGGCAATTTGCCCGGTTTTGCGGATTCGAACTGGATGCAAAACTGAAGGCCGCGGGTCAGGGGTGAGGAGTGCTTAGTTCCCTGTCTGGTATGAGGGAGAGACCATCCCGCGGCCTTACAACAGTAGACCCATTAAGTTGGATAAAAGTTTCAGAATATTTTTTTACAGGAGAAAATTAAATTGAATGAAGCAGTGAAAGAAGTTGGAGCAGTGATGCGAACGAATAAAGGTGATATAAAATTGCGCCTATTTGCAGATAAAGCACCAGTGACAGTCGCTAATTTCGTCAATCTTGCAAAAAGAGGATACTACGACGGATTGTCGTTCCACCGTGTGCTCCCCGATTTTATGATCCAGGGGGGGTGTCCGCACGGTAGCGGTACCGGAGGGCCGGGCTATCGCTTTGAAGATGAATGCACGCCTGAACTGGGGCACGAAAAGCCGGGAATTTTGTCCATGGCTAACTCCGGCCCCGGCACCAACGGCAGCCAGTTTTTTATTACGCACGTAGCAACCACCTGGCTGGATGGCCGCCACACCGTGTTTGGTTCGGTGATCGATGATGGTGATCAGCAGGTAGTGAACGCTATCGCTGTAGGAGACACCATCGAGGCGATCGAAATCAGCGGCGAGGAAGAACTGGTGCAAAACCAGGTGGATCGCATCGCGGCCTGGAATGAAAGTTTAAATTAGCTCTAATTGTCCCGCGTGACGCTGTACCTGGCCAGTTGCTCCATCGCGTCTTTCCAGGGGGACGGCGCGAGGGGGGCAATCGCGGCCAGGGCGGCATTGGCCCGGTCATGGGCCACCTGTGAGGCCTGATCGAGAGCGCCGCTGTCCCGGATCAGTGAGGTGATCCGGTGAAGTTGGCCCAGGTCACCTTTGCGGATGGACTCGTCGATCAGCCTGCGATCTTGCTCACCCGCCTGTTCCCGGCACAGGATCAGCGGTAGTGTTGCTTTGCCTTCGGCCAGGTCGACTCCCGAATTTTTACCCAACTTGTCGGCATCAGCCATGTAATCCAGTACATCGTCCGCTACCTGGAATGCGGTGCCCAGCTCACGGCCGAAGGTGGCCAGGGCCGTGTCAAGGTCTTCTCGTCCGGTGAGGACGGCACCCAGCTGGCAGGCCGCCTCGAACAGCCTGGCGGTTTTTTTCTCGATAACGCTGAAGTAGCGTTGCTGACTTACTTCAGGGTCATGCATATTCAGCAGTTGCTCTACTTCGCCCTCGGCGATGGTGTTGGTTGTATTTGCGAGAACCTCCATCACGCGCATGGAGTCAACACCCACCATCATCTGGAAGCTCCGGGAGTACAGGAAATCCCCGACCAGGACGCTTGCTGCATTGCCCCACACTGCGTGCGCCGTTTGCTTGCCCCTGCGCAGGTCCGAATCGTCGACCACGTCATCGTGGAGCAGCGTTGCGGTATGGATGAATTCGATGATTGCGGCCAGTGTCACATGGTGCCTGCCCTGGTAGCCACAAGCTTGCGCAGCCAGGATCACCAGCATGGGCCGCAGGCGTTTTCCGCCGGAACCAATGATGTATTGCGAGATCTGCCGGATAAGCACGACACTGGAATCGAGGCTGTCCCGGATCAGTGAATTGACCAACGCCATATCATCGGCGCACAGATCAATGACAGAACGAATGTCTGCTGTTTGTTTTGCGGTTGCGGTTGCGCGTGCGCTGGCCTGGTCCATTTCAGTTCTTTTGGTTCAGGGGAATTTTCATTATAAGTCCGCCTTGTTTGAACACAAGACAAGACAACCTATAATCTTGACTTCTTAACCCGCCTATTGCATGCGTTGCCGGTGCAATATACGGGTTATTGCCTTTACCTGACGGTATCATTTGAACCATCGGAGCTTTTTCGTTGCCAACTGACTATATTCAATCGCGGGAGGTGAGACTTGCACTGACGCTTGCAGGCGTCATTGCTCTGCGGATGCTGGGCCTGTTCATGATCCTGCCCGTATTCATGATTCTCGCCAAGGACCTGCCTGGATTCACGCCTCTGAGCGGTGGACTGGCCATCGGCATTTACGGCTTGACCCAGGCAGCACTACAGCAGCCATTCGGCTGGCTTTCCGATCGTTGGGGCCGGCGGCCCGTGCTGTTGATGGGTTTATTCCTGTTCGCAGCGGGCGGCGCGCTGGCCGCGCTGGCAGAATCCATGCCGTTGTTGATTGCCGGCCGGGCACTTCAGGGATGCGGGGCGATTGCGGGTGTGGCGATGGCTTTTGCCGCCGATTTTACGCGCCCCCAGAGGCGTTCCATCAGCATGGCTATCATCGGCATCGGTATCGGTGGGGCGTTCCTGTTGTCCATGATGCTTTCGGTACCGCTGGCGATGGTGCTGGGTCTCGAGGGTTTGTTCTGGCTGACGGTTATTTTCGCACTGGCTGGCGTGCTGCTGGTTCTGACCCTGCCACGGAACTTATCCCCCGTTTCCGAACCAGGGACGGCGGCGAAAGTGGACATGAAACCCGTTTGGTTGCTGGCCCTGAGCGTATTCCTGTTGCATGCAGTTATGACGCTTTTATTCGTGGTGCTGCCGCCGCTGCTGGTCGGGTCCTACGAATTTGTATTGGCTGAGCACTGGAAGATTTACGTGCCGACCATGTTGGTCTCTGTGCTGATTGTATTCCCGCTGCTCAGGAAGGTGGGTCAAAGCCTGGCCGAGCATCGTTTGATGCCCTGGGCGTTTTTTGCTCTGGCCGCATCAATGGCCGCCATGGGCCTGATGGACACGGGACTCGGCCTGGTCGGCCTGGGTGTGCTGATGACTGTTTATTTCCTGGGTTTCAACTTGCTTGAAGCCGCCATGCCGGCATTGCTGGCCCGTGTCAGCGGCAGCAGGGGACGGGGGCGCAGGATGGGTGTCTATAGTAGCCTTCAGTTCCTGGGCGCATTTGCCGGTGGTCTCTCTGGTGGCTGGTTATTGGGTAGCTTTGGCAGCGGAACTGCCTTGCTGGCCGCGGCAGGTACTTGCGTGGTTTGGGGCATCTTGCTGAAATTGATCTTAAGCCGCATATTGCACCAGTCGCCTCAGCTTGTGACGAAAGTGACTGAAGTGTGAGCATCGGGCTTTTTTCTGACAAGTGAAGCGTCCTGATTGTGATAAACTTTGTACATTATTGAGTAGGGAGATGCTAGATGGCACGTGGTGTAAATAAAGTCATTTTGGTGGGTAACCTGGGCGCTGACCCGGAGACCAAGTACACGGCGGGCGGCACCGCCATCACAAATATCAGCATCGCCACCAGCGAATCCTGGAAGGACAAGCAGACCGGGGAAAACCAGGAGCGTACGGAGTGGCACCGGGTTGTATTCTTCAACCGCCTGGCTGAGGTTGCCGGTGAGTACTTGCGCAAGGGCAGCCAGGTGTATGTCGAAGGAAAATTACGAACGCGCAAGTGGCAGGACCAGAACGGCCAGGATCGTTACACCACGGAAATAGTGGCTAACGAAATGCAAATGCTGGGCAGCCGGGAGGGTGGAGGCGTAGCGATGCCGGCCCAGAAGCAGGCTGGTGGGTTCAGGGATAACCAGCCCGCACAGCCACAGCAGCCTGAGCCTGCTCCGGCTGCAGAGGAAGGATTTACAGACGACGACATTCCATTCTGAGTCGCAGGAAATTCTGATGCGAACACTGCTCGTCACCGGCGGTGCCGGGTTTATTGGTGGCAACTATGTTTTGCGCAGCCTTGCCCTTGATCCTGAGCTACGCATTATCAACCTGGATTTGCTGACCTATGCCGGGAACCTGGATACGTTAAAGCCCCTGCGCGGTAACCAGCGGCATGTTTTCATACACGGGGATATCACAGATGCAGAGCGAGTCAACAGCTTGCTGGACCAGTATGCACCGGACGCGGTGGTTAATTTCGCTGCCGAGAGTCACGTCGACCGCTCCATTGACGGTCCTGCGGAATTTGTCCTGACCAATGTTGTGGGTACGCTGAACCTGCTGCAATGTTCACTGGACTGGTGGAAAAACCAGTCTGGACCGGCCCGCGAGGCCTTCCGATTCCTGCATATCTCGACTGATGAGGTGTATGGGAGTCTCGGTGATACGGGCGCATTCAGTGAAACTTCGCCCTATGCCCCGAATTCACCCTATGCCGCTTCGAAGGCCGGTTCGGATCACCTGGTTCGCGCTTTCCACCACACCTACGATTTTCCCACCTTGACCACCAATTGCTCGAACAATTACGGGCCGTATCAGTTTCCCGAAAAACTGATCCCGCTGATTATTCTCAACGCACTGGAATACAAACCGTTGCCGGTGTACGGAGATGGCCAGCAGGTGCGTGACTGGTTATTCGTGCAGGACCATGTTGATGCGATCAACACGGTGCTGGATCGGGGTGTGGTGGGTGAGGTGTACAACGTCGGTGGCTCGTCTGAGCGAACCAACATGCAGGTCGTGCACGGTATCTGTGATGCGCTGGATCGGCGCCGTCCGGATGAGTCCAGGGGGGAGCGCAGAGCACTGGTGGAATACGTCGCGGATCGTCCCGGTCACGACCGCCGCTATGCCATTGATTGCAGTAAACTGAGCGGCGAACTGGGTTGGCGGCCGTCGTTTAGTTTTGCCACCGGCCTGGAAAGAACCATTGACTGGTATCTGGAGAATCTTGAATGGATACAACGGGTGAAGGATGGAAGTTACCAGGGCGAACGGCTGGGCCTGGTGTAATCGGTGGTGCCATCAAGCGGAGGTAAGGAAGTGTCCAGGAAAGGAATCATTCTCGCCGGTGGAAGTGGTACCCGTCTCTATCCGCTGACCCGCGTGGTCAGCAAACAACTCCTCCCTGTCTACGATAAACCCATGATCTATTACCCGCTTGCCACGCTCATGCAGGCGGGAATCCGGGAAATCATGGTAATCACGACACCACACGAGCAGGCAATGTTCAAGCAGTTGCTGGGTGATGGGCAACAATGGGGGCTGCGGTTGGAGTTTGCACCACAGCCAAAGCCCGAAGGGCTGGCCCAGGCTTTGATCATCGCCGAGGATTTCCTCAATGGAAAACCATCCTGCCTGATCCTAGGGGATAATATTTTCCACGGTGGTGGTTTGCGCGATGTCCTTCAGCGCGCGACCGAGCGCCTCGATGGTGCGACGGTTTTTGGCTACTGGGTACGGCATCCTGAACGCTATGGCGTGGTGGAGTTTGATGAACATCGAGCGGTCCTCAGCATCGAGGAAAAGCCAGCCACGCCACGCTCGAATTATGCCGTTACCGGTTTGTATTTTTATGACGGCAGGGCCAGTGAGTTCGCCCTGAGCCTGAAGCCTTCGTCGCGGGGTGAGCTAGAAATCACCGACCTGAACAACTGTTACCTGGATGATGGCAGCCTGACGCTGGAGCGCCTGGGCCGTGGGTACGCCTGGCTCGACACCGGGACCCACGAGTCTTTGCAACAGGCGTCCAGTTTCATCGAGACGATCGAAACCCGGCAGGGCCTGAAAATCGCCTGTCCTGAGGAAATTGCCTTCATGCAGGGTTGGATCGATGAAGAACAGATCAGGCGCCTGGCGGAGCCACTGAAAAAGAGCGGTTACGGCGAATACCTGATTGCTTTGTTGAGCCGGGATCTTGACGCGTGAAACTGATAGAGACAGGGATTCCGGGTTTGGTGGTGGTGGAACCCGTGGTGTACGGTGACAGCCGCGGTTTTTTCATGGAAACGTGGAATGCCGACCGCTATGGTGCTTGCGGTTTGCCCGATCGATTTGTGCAGTCCAATATCTCGCGTTCAGCCGCAGGTGTCATCCGCGGGCTGCACTATCAACATCCCTGCGCCCAGGGAAAGCTGGTTTCGGTGCTGCAGGGGCGGGTGTTTGATGTGGCTGTCGATATTCGCAGTGATTCACCGACGTTCCGTCAGTGGGCGGGGGTTGAACTGTCCGCTTCGAACCATCGCCAGTTATATGTTCCGGAAGGCTTTGCACACGGTTTTTGCGTCCTGGGAGACAGCGCATTGCTGTCCTATCTATGTACCACCCAGTTCAATGCTGAATTTGACGCCAGGATCGCCTGGAACGATCCGGACATTGGGATCGAATGGCCGCTCGAGCCGGAAAGCCTGTCGGCAAGAGACCGCATGGCTCCCAGGCTCCGGGATGTCCCGGTCGAATGCCTGCCCCACACGGCCGTATGAATATTCTGCTGACCGGCGTAGCGGGTCAACTCGGTCAGGAACTATTGCCTCTGCTGGCCCAGTTCGGGAATGTGACGACTGTGGACCGGAATGTTGATTCGGCCATTTCGCCCAAACGCCTGAAGCTGGACCTCAGTGATCTGAATCGCGTGGAGATTCTCCTCAACCGGCAGCGTCCAGACCTGGTGGTCAATGCGGCTGCCTATACTGCAGTCGACAAGGCGGAGAATGATTCCGAACCGGCATTCCGCATGAACGCGGATCTGCCCGGCTGCATTGCCCGCTGGACGGAGCGGAACGGTGGGTTCCTGTTTCACTTTTCAACCGACTACGTGTTCGATGGCCAGAAAGGCCAGCCGTACAGGGAAACGGATGAGACCGGCCCGATCAATGTTTACGGTGAGAGTAAATTGGCCGGTGAGTGGGCGATCGCGGCCAGCAAATGCCGGTTTGTGGTCCTGCGCACGTCCTGGGTATATTCCGCTCACGGCAGTAATTTTGTGATGAGCATGCTACGCCTGGCTAGGGAACGTTCGGAACTGAGCATTGTCAGTGATCAGACAGGCTGCCCCACCTGGGCGCGTAACCTGGCCAGCGCTTCAGTTAAGGTGATAGATCGGTTGCTGAAATACAAAACCGATTCGAAAAATGATGGCCTTTATCATTATTGCGACAGCACGATAACCACCTGGTATGAATTTGCACGTTCCATTTTCAGTACCGCATCGGGCCTGGGCCTGCTGGATGAAATACCCCGGATGTTACCGTTGAAATCTTCACAATATCCGCAGATTGCACAAAGGCCCGGGTTTTCTGTCCTCGATACCGCAGCCATTCGAGATACATTCGCAGTCGAGTCTATGGGTTTGAATGCATCGTTGGCAGCTTGCCTGCAGGAGATTGAAGATGACAAATAATGCAGGGCAATCAACCCTGGTCCCCGTAATCCTCTCGGGTGGCGCAGGGACACGGTTGTGGCCTGTGTCCAGGCGGGCTCACCCCAAGCCATTCATGGAATTGATGGATGGGGAATCTCTGATTGAAAAAACCTTTCGCCGGGCTTTGGCGATAGCCGGAGAAGGCCCGGTACTTACCGTCACCAGCCGTGACTACTATTTCTATACCCGGGACCTGTACAACGGCATTGGGGGGGAAGAACACCCCCACCCATTCCTGCTTGAGCCGTTGGGACGCAACACGGCGCCGGCCATTGCGATGGCTGCTATTTACCTGGAGCACAAACTGGGCCCGCAGACAACCATGCTGGTGATGCCGGCGGATCACCTGATCAGGGATGAAGAACATTTTCGTTTGGCAGTCGATGAAGCAAGCTCGCTTGCCGGGCGGGATTACCTGGTGACATTCGGTATCCACCCGACACAGCCAGAAACCGGGTATGGCTATATCCGCAAAGGTGGACGCATACCCAATTCCAGTGGATTCGATGTCGCGGCTTTCGTCGAAAAGCCGAATGAAGAAACAGCACACAAATACGTGGCCTCAGGCGACTATGAATGGAACTCAGGAATGTTCTGTTTCACTACCGGTGCTTTCCTTGCAGCATTGCAAGAGCATGCGCCCGAGATTCATCGCTGTGCATCAAGTTGCTGGGATGGCATCGATCCATTCAGGCAGCCGCTGGAAATCCCGGCAGAGCTGTTCGCCGCATGTCCCTCAATCTCAATCGATTATGCAGTAATGGAAAAAGCCGATAACTGCGCCGTTGTAATCAGTGATTTCGGTTGGAGCGATATTGGCTCCTGGAAAGCCATCAGTGAACTGTACGAGTCCGATGAATCGGGCAACCGAGTGCTCGGCAAAGCGGTGCTGGTGCATAGCCGGAATTGTTTTGTACAGAGCGAGCAGCGCCTGGTTGCGGTGGTGGGAGTCAATGACCTGGTGATCGTGGATACCGGGGATGCGGTGCTGGTGGCTCATCGTGATCATGCTCAGGACGTGAAGGAGGTGGTGCGCCAGTTGGTCGACCTTGAACACGATGCGGTAGATCACCACCAAACAGTCTACCGGCCCTGGGGCTGGTATTCCGTTCTCGAGGATGCGGAGGATTGCAAGGTGAAACGCCTGGTGGTCAAACCAGGCCAGGTGCTGTCCCTGCAAAAGCACGAAAAACGCTCGGAGCACTGGACGGTCATTCGCGGTGAGGCTAAAGTCCGGCTCGGTGACAAGGAATTCCTGCTGCAGGCCAACGAATCCACCTATATTCCTGCCGGAACCCTGCATCGTCTCGAGAATCCGGGCTGCGAGGAAGTCCACCTGATTGAAGTCCAGACCGGCAGCTATTTTGGCGAAGACGATATCGTCCGCTATGAAGACATTTATGGAAGAGTGACATAATTAATGCAGCATTTGGGTCAATATTTTAAAGGGCTTACTATTTTACTGCTTGGTCTGTTGGGTGTTACCGGTTCGGTGCTTGAGGTATCGGCAGCTGGCCTGCCGGCCCTCAGTCCTGGTGTTGAATCGCACCGTGAGCTTATCCTTGATTGGCGGCAAAAACGGAACGCGAGCTTGGCCAGCGACTTTGGCTGGCTGAGCCTGGTTGGGCTGGAATGGTTGCAAGAAGGAGAAAATCGCGTTGGCCGCGCACCAGGCAATGCGATCCGCCTGCCGGGTGGTCCGGATTACTGGGGTTCAGTATTTCTGGTCGATAACAAACTCCGTTTTGTCCGTGCTGACGTGGACAGCGTGACAGTGGATGATGCGTATGCAAACGAGGTGCTGATGGTGGCGGACACCGAGGGCTCTGCGACGGTTGTGCAAAGCGGTACCATCAAGTTTTACCCGATTTTCAGAGAGTCTTACGCCCTTCGGATCAAGGATTCTCAAGCTCCGGTACGAGTCAATTTCAAGGGTACTGAAAATTTTGATATCCAGCGGGACTGGCGCATTGACGGCCGCTTCATCCCGGGCGAAGAGGGTGAAACGATCGAAATCGGAAATGTACTCGGCCAGCTGATTCCATCACCCGTTTATGGCCGGTTCGAGTTTGAGCGGGATGGAAATTCCTACCGCATGGTCGCCATCGGCGATGAAAATTCAACTTCACTTGAGTTCATGTTCGCGGACCGCAGCAATGGCCACAGTACCTACGCGGCAGGGCGATTTGTGTACAGCGATGGAATGCCCAAGAACGGCCGGCTGGTGGTGGATTTCAACAAGGCCTACAATCCTCCCTGCGCTTTCAGCGATTATTCGACCTGCCCGCTTCCGCTAGCCGAAAACAGGCTGAACATGGATGTAACTGCTGGCGAAAAAGACTTTCATGCCGATTAAAATCAGGTACAAGCATTCTCTTGCGTGGGTTAACGGGCGCGCTTCAGCGTCTGGCGCAGCATAAAAAACAGAGCGATCCAAGGTGATGCATACAGGGGTTCCCGCCTGTTCTTAACTGGCGTGTTGCTTCGATGGTGTGTGCTCATTTCTTTTCCTTCTGCGCTTATTTCGCAAATTTAACATTCATCAAGTAGACCGTGATTCTCAACAATAGTTGACGCAGTTCGGGACCTATTCGTTACAATTTAACGTACAAATACTTCGTCCTGTCCGATTGGTCGAGCTTGCCGGCCTCAGCCGGTCTATTTCCGGCCCAGTTCCCGGTCGATCTCGAATTCCTTTGAAGTAACAAAAGCCTCCATTTTCTCCAGCCTGTGATTCAGTTCGCGAAAACGGTGGCTGAGCGAGCCGAATACGTCCGCGGGCGCATTGCTCACGCCGCGCCAGAAGTTGGCCTGTTCCTTGGATTCAAACAGGTCTGCAGGCTTCACCGGCAGCACAATCGCCAGGATTATATACGACACGATCACGAACGGAATGAAAGGTGGGCAGAGGAAAAGCAATGCTGTTGCCACCCTCGTACCCTTGCGATTGAATCCAAAGTAGTCCGCGATGCCGGCGCAAACACCGGCAAGCATTGCATTTTCTTTGTCCCGGAATAGCCGGTGAGGATTCTGCCGCTGGTAGAGATCGCTCATGAGCGGCCTCTCCAGTTCGGCGCCTCGATGTCCAGGATGCGTTCCAGCGTGTTGATGCGTTGTTCCATCCGGTTGGTGGATTCCCAGACCTCGCTCAACATTTTTTCATCTTCCACGGACAGGCCTTTGGCGGTTTTCATTTTCGTTACGTAGTGAAAAACGATCCACAGGGGAAAACAAACAGTGACCAGGAGAATAGGAATGACATCACTCATCTGAGTTCTCCTCTTTGTTCTCGCCCACTTTTATTTTCAGCTCCGCCAGTTCGGCTTCCACGCGGTCATCGTCTTCCAGGCCTTCGATTTCATCGGCCAGGCTCTGGGTCCGGCCCATGGCCATTGCTTCAGACTCGGATTCGACCCGGTCTATCCGGCTCTCGGCTTTTTCAAAGCGGAACAGCATTTCGTCGATACGGTCGTTGTGGATGTGCTTGCGTGCAGACAACTGAGAGGTTGCCGTCTTGTGCCGGATTACGATGCTGCGCTGACGTATCTTGGCATCGTCCAGCTTGCTTTGCAGCTGGGTGATATCGGCGTTGAATTTATCCAGATGGCTGTCCAGGACCTCAAGTTCCTGCTTAAGAGAAGCAGTCTTGTCCTCGATGGCTTGTTTTTCAGACAGCGCAGCTCTGGCGAGGTCTTCACGGTCACGACGGATGGCCAGTTCGGCCCTGCGCGCCCATTCTTCTTTTTCGCGTTCGAGATACTCGATGTGCCGTCCGGTCTCTTTACGGTCGGCGATACACTTGGCGGCGGACGAGCGAATTTCAACCAGCGTATCCTCCATTTCCTGGATCATCAGCCGGATGATCTTGTCAGGATCTTCCGCTTTTTCCAGCACGGCATTGATGTTGGCGTTGATAATGTCACTGAATCGGGTAAAAACACCCATATTATTTACTCCTGGAATCTTTATCTTCATTACTGCTAATGCAGAGTTCGTGCCATCGGGTTGCATAAATCTAATACACTGATAATTAAGCATAAAAAATCAAACTTTCCAGTTTTTGTTGATATAGGGAAGTACCGTGTGGCAAATTCGGCCAAAAGATGGCGGAATCTTGGGCCAGCCGGGGTCGGCCAGCCGGGGTCAGAGATCCATTTCCTGTTATGGCCTTTCTAATGTGCTTAGGCGCTTGGCCAGAAAATGGTTTTCTAACGCCATTACTGAGATGCGCATGGCATGCTTTGCTCTGCTCCTGTAGAATAGCCCACTTTTGACAAGCCGGCAGCTTACCGGATAATTCTGATTTAGCAGGAGGATTACCTGATGCGATTTGTATTCGCGCTCATCATTCTGATCGCCCTTATGACGGGCCCCGTCATGGCCCAGGACGTAACATCTGAAAAAGGAAAGCTCAGCTATGCAATTGGCTGGGATATCGGTGAAGACATCAAGCGACGCGGTGCGGAGTTTGATGTAGAAACCATCATTGCGGCGGTTCGTGATTCTGCTGCGGGAAAAGATCCACAGGTTCCTGCCCAAGAAATGGTGGCGATGCTGACTGAATTGCAGAAGAAAGTCCGCAAGGAGCAGGCCGAGGCATTCAAAAAGCTATCTGATGAAAACCAGATCAAGAGTGAAGAATTCCTGGCTGCCAATATTTCCAAGACGGGTATTGTCGTACTGCCCAGTGGTATCCAGTACCGGATCATCGAAGAAGGCGAAGGCGCCCGTCCGAACATGAGCAGTGCGGTCAAGGTTCACTACCGTGGTTCCAAGATCAACGGTCATGAGTTCGATAGTTCATTTGCGCGGGGTGTACCTGAAGAATTCACGGTCAACACCGTGCTGAAGGGATGGCAAGAAGTGCTGCCCCTGATGAAGACCGGTGCAACCTGGCAGATATTCGTGCCGCCGGAACTGGCATTCGGTCCCCGTGGTAATCCACCGGTGGGTCCGAACGAAGCACTGATCTTCGATCTAAAGCTAGTAGAAATTGTCAAGTAACGTCGACGGGGCCTCGGATGCCCCGTTTTTTTTTCGTACCCAATGAAGAGCCTGCATATCACCTTGAAAAAGTACCACTACCCCGGATGATGGCCAATTGGCGGGAGGTATTACTTGATGCCGTATCGCCGCTGGAATCCGGTGTTCGTGGATTGCAGGTCAGTGGCTATCGCCCGATTGGCGGTGGACAATTACGGCCTCGCCGTACAGCGGCAGTCCTGGTGCCGGTACTTGACCTGGCTGAACCCGAAATGGTGTTCACCCGCCGGGCAGAACATCTGCCCCAGCATCCGGGCCAGGTGAGTTTTCCCGGGGGGGCAGCAGAGCAGCAGGACGAATCGGCGGTGCAAACGGCTTTGCGTGAAGCCTATGAAGAAATCGGTCTGCCTCCAGAGGTCACGAGACCGATTGGCTTCCTTGACCGCATGGATACCATTTCAGATTATCGCATCCTGCCGGTCGTGGCCCTGGTCAAACCGCCGGTACACTGGGTGCTGGACACCCGGGAAGTCGCCGAAGTATTTAGCGTCCCGCTGTGCGTTGTCCTGGACAAAGACCGGTATGAGAGTCACCGGATTGACCGTGACGGCATCGAACACACCATTTGGTCGTTGAGTTGGAACGGTTACAATATCTGGGGTGTTACCGCGGCGATATTGATGAACCTGATACTGCGAATTCAATCATTCCATGAGTCATGAAATCCTTCCTGCTATTTTTTCTGTAAACGCTCCACCAGGTTGCTGAGCGCGGCCTGGGTAGATTCCGAGAACCAGATATCGACAAATTTTTCCGCATCCAGATTGCTGCTGTCATCAAATAGGCGGACCAGGTCGGAACGGACCAAAGAGCGTGTTGTGGTCATGGCGAGCCGGGGAAGGGCCAGCATCTGCTCACACCAGTTTACGGCACGGCGCACCACATCATCAGGGTCGTGGGCCAGTTCATCGACCAGGCCGATTTCCAAGGCCTGCTCTGCGTTCAAAATCTTACCGGCAACGAGTATTCTTTCTGCAATACGCGGACCTACAGCTCGTTCAAGCGCCTTGTAAATTACGGGTGTAACCACGAGGCCTACCTGTACTTCGTTCAATCCAGTGACGAAATCACCCTTGGGCATGATGCGATAATCGCCATAGAGCGCCAGGACAATGCCCGCAGCTGGTGCATGGCCGGTTATTGCGAATACCGTTGGCACCGGCAGCCGGGCGATGGTTTCCAGCATGCTGAGAAACTGTTGCCAGACCTGCAACATCTGATCCCGGTTGTACTGAATCAATTCGGGAATATCGAGCCCTGCGGTGAACATGCCCGGCCGGCCGGAAATCACAATGGCCTCGCATGACCCGGAGGCGTCGTTCAGGGCCTGGATCAGAATTTCCATCAACTCCGGGTTGATCGCGTTGGCCGGTGGCCGCGCCAGCCTCAGTTCACGAACCGTACCGTGATCAATCGTCTCCAGCATGATTATTCCTTGTTCACTTTGTATTCAGGCAACGGAGTCTAAACTCTGCCGCTAAGGAGCGCAAAAATTAGATGGCCCGGTGCCGGCCTTTTTTGCTAAAGTAATGTATGGCGACGAAGATGTTTTAGTGTTTGGTGGTGACCAGGAGAGGTTCGGGAAGTGATGATTCGACCCAGTATTCTATGTGCAGGATTGATCTTGTTGGTTGGCTCAACCGTGCTCCAGGCTCATCAGGTCGCTGGGGGCACACACCAACATGTCTGGCGGCCAACGACTTACGGCGAGGATTACCGACCGGGTCATTCGGTCAATGGCTCCCAGGGCAGCATTACGATCTGGTCACCGGCAACACTCAATGAATATGGCGCCAGTCATTCTGTTCGCTTTGCCCGACCGGTCCCTTACCATAAGCAGTCTGGCAAGCAATCGGCAAACCAGTCCTCGAAGCAAATTCAAAGCCAGTCGAACATAGCCGGGTCCAACCTACCTCAATCCTACATACCGCTGATCAAATCCCTGGCGCCTTCACGCTATGGCAAAGACCACAAGCGTGATTATGGAAAGTGAGATGCAGATTTTTGACGGCTGTCAGTGTCTTCCTGGCTGCCTGTTCCCCACCTGCCGTTGAGCAAACGCTAACATTTGAGGACGCCTGGGTCCGGGCTACACCACCGGGCGCCATGAATACGGCGGGTTATGGCCGGCTGGTCAATCATACCGACCTTAAGCTCGAAATTACGGCTTTTACCAGCCCGGATTACGCTGACGTAAGCTTGCACGAGACGGTGATCGAAAACGATGTCAGCCGCATGAGGGAAGTGCCTGGGCTTTCTATTCCACCCGGTGGCGAAGTCGAACTGGCTCCCGGTGGCTAGCCCCTG
>JADFKH010000034.1 GCA_022565025.1 Pseudomonadota bacterium | reverse complement strand
ATTAATTGAACCTGACCCCGCTTAACCGATCGCACACTAATTGATTAATTGAACCTGACCCCGCTTAACCGATCGCACACTAATTGATTAATTGAACCTGACCCCGCTTAACCCAATCCGTTGAAGTCATGCACTATGCGGACTATTGGTGATGACCGAGAGGAATCGTACCGGCAGTTGCACCAGTTCCTCGGGTCCGTGCGGCGCATCGGCATCGAAAAACAAAGAGTCGCCTGGAGACAAACGATAGGTGGTGTTCGCGTGCCGGTAAACCACTATACCTTGCAGCATATAGATGAATTCCACTCCCCCATGCTGGAAGATCGGGAACACTTCTGAATCTTCCCTCAGGGTAATCAGGTACGGCTCAACCGAAACTTCACTGTGGATGCTGTGCCCGAGCAACTGGTACTGATGGCCGGCGCGAGTGCCACGCCGTTCGATCTGCAAACCCTGGCCCGCAGACACGAAAGTTGCATCCCGCTGCTCTTCGAACTGACGGAACAGTGCAGTTACCGGCACATTGAGCGCGATGGAAAGCGCGCGCAGCGTCGCCAGTGAGGGTGAAGTATTGCCGTTTTCGATTTTGGACAACATGCCCGAAGACAATGAAGCACGATCAGCCAACTGGGCAACGGTGAGTGCGAACTGCTTGCGGTACCGTCTTACCTGGCTGCCAATGGCTCGCTCCAGTTGGTTGCCTGCGCTTTGGACATGAGCCGGGTCGGCCTGTTCCGATGTGACTTGATGGTTTCTCATGGCCAAGGTCATTCTTTCCTCAGAAGAAACAAACTTTACCACCAGTTCATTCCAGAGTACACTGTCGAGTCCCATCAACGAGCGTGACCAAGATGTGCGGAATAGTTGGAATTTATTATAAAAACAAAGACCTGAATAAATATCTTGGCACAATGCTGGCCTCCATGCTGGTCCAGATGAGTGAGCGCGGACCCGACAGCGCTGGTGTTGCTGTCTATCGCAATTCGGTTGACCCGCCCAGCACCAAGCTAACCCTATATGCTGCTGACGACGATTACGATTGGCACCGCTTGCGCTCGTTGCTGGCCGAGGCGTTCAGCGCAAACGTCGAAATTGAAATTCGCGTCAGTCATTGTGTTGTAACAACAACCGCCCCATTACCGGAACTCAGAATCTGGCTGGATTCGAACTGCACCGATCTGCGGATTATGAGTGCCGGCAGTACGATAGAAATCTACAAGGAAAAAGGAACGCCACGGGAGTTCGTGGAGCGCTTTGCCTTGCATGACTTTCAAGGCAGCCACGCCTTGGGACACACACGCATGGCGACGGAAAGTGCGATCACCACCCAGCATTCGCATCCGTTTTCCACCGGACTGGACCTGTGCCTGGTGCACAACGGTTCCCTTTCCAATCACAACCGCCTGCGTGAACGGCTGCAGGGTGAAGGGATCGAATTCCAGACCGATAACGACAGCGAAGTAGCCGCAGGATACCTGATGTGGCAGTTGCACCAGGGCGCCTCGTTGGAGCAGGCACTGACCTGCGCGATCCGTGATCTGGATGGCTTTTATACCTTTGCAGTGGGCACGCGCAATGGGTTTGCGGTGTTGCGCGATCCCATCGCTTGCAAGCCGGCGGTGATGGCGGAAAACGAAGACTGGGTGGCCATAGCATCAGAGTTTCGAGCCATCGCCCAGTTGCCCGGTGTGGAACAAGCAACGGTGTGGGAGCCAGCACCGGCTACGGTTTACAGTTGGGGAGAGGAATGACCCGGTTCGATCTTGCGCGTGATTCCGTGCGCTCCCTCAACCAACGCCTGCATGAATCTCCCGCAGGGCACTGGGTGGTATCTCACCCCGATGGCCGCCACTGCATTGCCGCAGGCCTCGACGCGGCGGTAGACATTCATATCGAAGGCCATGTCGGCTACTACTGTGCGGGTATGAATCAGCAGGCAGACATCACGATAACAGGCAGTGCCGGTCCGGGCGTTGCGGAAAACATGATGTCTGGATCCGTACGGGTCAAGGGCAACGTATCCCAATGTGCCGGTGCATCGGCTCACGGCGGTCTGTTGATCGTGGAGGGTGATGCCAGTGCGCGTTGCGGGATTTCTTTGAAGGGCTCCGACATCGTTGTGGCCGGGTCGGTCGGACACATGAGTGCGTTCATGGCCCAAACTGGCCGGCTGGTCATCTGTGGAGACGCGGGTAATTTCCTGGGCGATTCGATCTATGAAGCGGTCATATACCTTGCCGGCAAGATCGGCGAACTGGGTGCGGACTGCGTCGAGAAAAAAATGACAGCCCAGCACCGCCAATGCCTCGCTGATCTGCTGTCGGCGTCTGGCGTGGAAGCGGACCCTGACAGATTCCGGCGCTATGGGTCCGCGCGCAAGCTCTACCATTTCAATAGTGATCATGCCGGTGATTACTGACCGCCGTCCTTCATTCTCGGGCGTGTAACTGATATGAACAAACAAAATCCACTTCGACCATCAGCCACATTTCCCCTGGACGTGTTGGCTGAAATTCATCGCTCGGCCGAACAGGGCGTCTACGAGATCAGGGGCTTTGGCGCCAAACGCAGCCTGCCCAATTTCGATGACCTGTTGTTCCTCGGAGCATCCATGTCCCGCTATCCCCTGGAAGGCTATCGTGAGAAGTGCGCTACCAATGTCACCCTGGGAACCCGCTTCGCGAAAAAACCGATCGAGCTGAAAATTCCCATCACGATTGCGGGTATGAGCTTTGGTGCGCTGGGAGCCAATGCAAAGGAGGCGCTGGGCCGCGCAGCGACCGCGATGGGGACCAGCACGACAACCGGCGATGGCGGCATGACCGAGGAGGAACGGCAGTCATCGAAGACGCTGGTCTACCAGATATTGCCGTCCCGCTACGGCCTCAACCCCGATGACGTCAGGCGCGCCGATGCGCTGGAAATAGTCGTCGGACAGGGCGCCAAACCGGGTGGTGGCGGCATGCTGCTGGGGCACAAAATTACTCAGCGGGTAGCCCAAATGCGGGACCTACCGGAAGGGATCGACCAGCGCAGTGCTTGCCGTCATCCCGACTGGACGGGACCTGACGACCTGCAGATAAAAATACAGGAACTGCGGGAAATCACCGACTGGCAGATCCCGATCTACATCAAGATCGGTGCAACACGCGTGGGTTACGACGTCGCGTTGTCGGTCAAGGCAGGCGCCGACGTCATTGTGCTCGATGGCATGCAGGGTGGAACGGCGGCGACCCAGAATGTTTTCATTGAGCAAGTCGGCATCCCGACGCTGCCGGCGCTGCGTATGGCAGTGGACGCGCTCAAGGAACTTGGCATGCACCGCAAAGTACAGCTCATTGTCTCGGGTGGAATCCGCACCGGTTCGGACGTCGCCAAGGCGCTCGCCATGGGCGCCGACGCCGTTTCCATCGGCAGCGCTGCGATGGTGGCGCTGGGTTGCAACAAGCCGGTCTACCTTGAGGACTATCAGGCCCTGGGTACTGAACCTGGCTATTGTCATCATTGCCATACGGGACGTTGTCCTGTGGGCATCACAACCCAGGACCCGGACCTCGAAGCCAGACTCCCGCCAAAAGCGGGAGCACGACTATTGCGCAACTACCTCACTACCCTAACCTTGGAGGTCCAGACGCTGGCCCGGGCCTGCGGCAAGAGCCATGTGCTCAATCTCGAACCGGAAGACATGGTAGCGCTGACCATTGAGGCTGCAGCAATGGCCAGGATACCGCTGGCCGGCACCGACTGGATTCCCGGCACTTGAGCACTACACTAGACTGGTAACAATAACCTACAAGGAGCAGCAACATGGCCACCAACCTTGCGGCAATAGCCAAGGCCAGGAACATCGAATACTTCCTGATCAGTTTCGTTGATTTGCTGGGTCATTTACGCGCCAAGCTGGTGCCCGCAGCCGCGATTGGCGGCATGCAGAAGACCGGCGCGGGATTTGCCGGGTTTGCAGCGTGGCTGGATATGACGCCGGCCGATCCGGACATGTTTGCGATCCCTGACCCGGACAGCTTGATTCAGCTGCCGTGGAAACCCGAGGTGGGCTGGTTGGCGGCCGATCTGTGGATGAATGGCAAGCCCGTGGAAGCATCGCCCCGGGTCGTGCTGAAACGCCAATTGGAAGCCGCAGTGGCAAAAGGCTATCGCGTGAAAACGGGCGTGGAGTGCGAATTCTTCCTGCTGGATGCCCACGGCAAAGTAATATCTGACGAACGCGACACCCAGGCAAAACCCTGTTACGACCAGGCTGCCCTGATGCGGCGCTACGACATCATCAAGGAAATCTGTGACGCGATGCTCACTTTGGGCTGGAACCCGTACCAGAATGACCACGAGGACGGCAACGGGCAATTCGAAATGAACTGGGATTATGACGATTGCCTGGCCACGGCGGACAAACATGTATTTTTCAAATTCATGACCAAGTCGATTGCAGAAAACCATGGACTTCGCGCAAGCTTCATGCCCAAGCCCTTCGCCAAGCTCAGTGGCAACGGTTGCCACGCGCATGTGTCGGTTTGGGACCCGGCAGGCAAGAAGAATCGATTCCTGCATAAAAGTGATGAAATGGGCCTGTCCAAACTCGCTTACCAGTTCCTGGGGGGTCTCCTGCACAGTGCCGAAGCCTTCGCCGCACTGTTCATTCCAACGGTCAACAGCTACAAACGCATTGATGCCGAAGCCACTTCATCCGGCGCCTCATGGTCTCCAAATGCCATTACCTACGGGGGCAATAACCGCACACACATGATTCGCATACCCGACCCTGGCCGCTTTGAATTGCGCCTCATGGACGGCGCCGCCAATCCCTACCTGATGCAGGCTGGAGTGCTGGCCGCCGGCCTGGATGGCATTGCTAATAAACGTGACCCCGGAAAACGTCTTGACATTAACATGTACACCGACAGCCACAAGCTCAAGCATTTGCGCAAGCTGCCCGCAAACATGCTGGATGCGATGCGACTGTTCGATAAAAGCAAGGTGGCACGAACGGCTTTTGGTGATGAATTTGTCGACAGTTACGTGAAGCTGAAGCTGGATGAGTGGAAGCGTTTTTGCCGGTCTGTGACTCCCTGGGAGTTGGAAAACACCCTGGACTGTTGACCATCAGGCAGCCACCAGCCCGCATATTGCTGTATTTCACCCATTAGTTTCTGACTATGATTAAATCACTACTTTAAGGGTCCACCTTCGTACAATATGCAGGTTAGGACTGCAATTACGAAATTGATGAGAGAAACAAAGCAGTGACAGCACTAGATAAGAGTCTTGCCATGTATGGCTGAACCACTTGGGACAAATCATGAACTTGAAATTTGCTGTATACAACGTTGAATGGATGAAAGACCTGTTTTTTCAGGATGGCACACCGAAGCAGGCCAATCAGGGCAGTGCACAAGACAAGAAAAACGGCGCGAGGAGTGTACTGTTGGCAGATGTTGTGAAAGCCATCGATCCTGACGTTCTTTGTATTGTGGAAGGGCCCGATACCTTGGCTGACGGCAGCAAGACTGCGAGTGGACAACTCGAAGCCTGGCGGGATCTGCATGGCCTCGATCCAAACTACAAAGGGGTGCATGGAATCCCTTCCGGTGGGCAACAGGAACTTTGTGCACTGTATAAAAGCAATTTACTGACACTTGTTCATGACCCCGAAAAAAACGCAAGGAAACATCCATTTAATGAGACTTTTCTTGTTGATACGACAGAATCGCTGATCAAAGAGCAATACAAACACTACCGCCCACCACTCGAACTCTCCTTGCAGGATGCTGCGACCGGCGATGAGCTTGCGAGGATTATGGTGGCTCATACCAAATCAAAGGGCATTTTTGCTGCAGTCGATTTTGCACGCTTCGAGCAATTGTCCGAACGCAATCGCAAAAAACTGTACGCTGAATGTTTTTCTATCCGCGAACGCTGTGACCAATGGTTGTCAGATCAGCCGGCACAAAAAGTAATCTTGTGCGGTGACATCAATGATGGATTCGGGCTGGACTATTACGAGCAGCGCTTCAGCCGCAGCGCTGTTGAAACTCTGCTTGGAAGCGTATGGGAACCTGAAAAAATACTCAGGCAAGTTCTACCGCGTCCAAAGCTCGGAAAATTTGGCTGGAATCCTTCATCAAGCCGTTACCAGGATCGGATCACCGGGGATTACTTCAATGTTTTAATTGATCACATCGTTGTGAGCGAATCAGTCACATTCAGCAACGCGAGAGTTTGGAATCCATTCCCCAAAAATGCACCGGCTGATGTCAAGGCAATAAACTACCCCGCCGCAAGCGGACGGGGTATTTAGAAGAGTGCCAGTTGGCCATCTTCATGCAGTTTCTGATATTCCATTCCTTGTTCCTTCACATATTTTCCAATCATTTCCTCATTCCCATGCTTCCCTACTGTGCTGGCGAAATATCCATCAGTCCAGAATTCCCCTCCCCATAGCTGTTTTTTCACTTGAGGACATCGCTTGAATATCTCTCGCGCCGTGATACTTTTTATCAGTGTCACGACCTTCGTCACACTGTACGTCGGTACTGACTGAACCAGAAAATGAACATGATCCCTATCCGTACCAATCTCCAGAAACTTCACCTGGTATCGCTTTTCGATATCTAGACATACATCCTTCAGCACTTCATCAACATGACTATCGATTACCACTCGCCTGTACTTGGCGGGAAATACCAAATGGTAGATCAGTACCGTTACATTATGGCTCTTATGTATATACTCGCTCACGCGTGAATATTACGCCGCAAGCGGCGGGGAATTGAACCCCAAGGGATTAATGTAATAAAATTGCAGAATGATGGGTGTCCATTCTATTTTACCTGTTGACTGTCAAGTACGTGGCCCAGCAAACTAGAGTAGTGTCCTGAATGCAACCATGAATTTGACATCAAGAGACATGATAACGCGCGATGAGCCCCAAACCCTCCCTGCCCTTCGATAACAGTTACGCGCGACTTCCGCAGCGGTTTTACACGCGTCAGTTGCCAGACCCGGTATCTTCACCCGGCCTTATCCGGGTGAATCATGCCTTAGCCGGCCATCTCGGCATCGAGCCGAATTGGCTGGAATCCAAAACGGGGGTGGAGTTCATCGCCGGAAACTTTATACCCGGGGGCGCTGATCCCATCGCCACGGTATACGCTGGCCACCAGTTCGGTGGCTGGAACCCACAGCTGGGGGATGGTCGGGCCATCTTGCTGGGTGAGATGATTGCTGCCGATGGGGTGCGTTACGATATCCAGCTCAAAGGTTCCGGGCGCACGCCGTATTCGCGCGGAGGGGATGGTCGCGCTCCGTTAGGCCCGGTACTGCGCGAGTACATTATCAGTGAGGCCATGGCGGTATTAGGCGTGCCAACCACCCGGGCGCTGGCTGCTGCCACCACCGGTGATGAGGTGATGCGCGATGGCCAGGTGCCAGGCGCTGTACTGACACGCGTCGCTCAAAGTCATATCCGTATCGGCACCTTCCAGTTTTTTGCCGCCAAAAAGGACTACGACGCCCTCAAAATTCTCGTGGACCACGTTATCCAGCGCCATTACCCCGAAGCGGCACAGGCTGATAACCCGGTGCGGGCGATGCTCGACGGCGTGGTGGCACGCCAGGCCAGTCTCATTGCCCAATGGCAGTTGCTGGGTTTTATTCACGGTGTCATGAATACGGACAACATGCTGCTGTCGGGCGAGACCATCGACTACGGGCCTTGCGCCTTCATGGATGAATTTGATCCCGGCACGGTATTCAGCTCCATTGATCACGGCGGCCGCTATGCCTACCGCAATCAACCCCCCATCGCACATTGGAACCTGAGCATGCTGGCCCAGGCCCTGCTGCCGCTTTTGGATGGCGATGAGGAAAAGGCCCGGGCTTCAGGCCAGGCCGCAATTGATGCCTTCCCGGATCTGTATATGGCTGCGTACCAAAACGGCATGCGCAAAAAGCTGGGGCTAACCCAGAGTGATGCTGACGATGCGGTGTTTATGCAGGATCTGTTGACGTTGATGCAGGAAGAAAAGACAGATTTCACCTTGACCTTCCGCCGCTTGTCGGATCTTGCTGATCCAGAGAAGGCTCCAGGTGGTGGGGTCGGTTCGGTATTCGAATTACCGGAAACATTTGCCCCCTGGCTGGACCGATGGCGAACAAGGCTTGCCAGCGAATCACATGATGCCAGCGAGCAACAAAAAGGCATGTATGCGGTTAACCCGGCTTATATCGCGCGCAATCATCTGGTTGAGGAGGCGATCGATGCTGCAGTCAATCAGCAGGATTTTGAACCCTTCCACACACTCGTCGACATCCTTGCACAGCCCTTTGAATTTAAGGATGCCCAAGCCCGCTACGCAATACCGCCACGGCCCGAGCAGGTGGTCAAACAGACTTTCTGTGGCACTTGAGATCAACCAACTCGAAGTGGCAGTACGACGGTCTCAGTGAGATACGGGTTATCGAAACTTACCCTCTCGCCAGCACGCTTACCGGGTACAGGAAAGAGACGGGCAGACAGAGGCTTGCGGTATTTTGTGGCGAGCGCGGCCACGTCGGTGATGACGGCTGCAAGCGCATCCACCGGTGTGTCGCCTGGCAGCGGCACAACATCAAGACCGGTGCCACAGACGCTTGAGTACAGTAGCAGTTCAGAAATCCCGTACCTCCCTTCGGCCGCCCGCTGAGCCAGCACCGGGTCTTCCAAAACGGGCAGCATCAAGCCTGAGTAGCCGCATTTCTCTATGCTCAAATCTTTGAGTACATCTGTAATAGCTGCGCAGGCCGTAAGTGTTGAAGGGCTCCCGAAAGGTGCATTGGAAAGTATCTCGATGGCCTGGCCGATACTGGCATCAAGACCGGGAGCGGGAGAAACATCGATGCCCAGGTACCGCCACCGCGCTTGTTGCGCAAGCTTGCGTCCAAGCTCCGCCACTGGGCCAAATGCAGCTTCCATGTCTGTCTTGAGTTGCCGCTTTGCCTGCCGGAGATTGAGTGCTCCGCGAAACGCCTCGGATAACAGGTTAGGGGATTCAAGACCGATGCTAAAAGTATTGCCTTGCGAGAAGTAGGCGGCCGGAAAGAACGGTGTGCCCGACGGCACAAAAGCTGTCGCAGCAAAGCGGAAATTGCCATCACCGCCAGGAGTAGCATGTGCAATAGCCTGAATTGCTTCGGCTGCAATGCGTAAGGTCTGATGGTGTATTCCATGTTCGGGTGAAGCAACACGGACGGTAAAACTGATGTTTTTGGTTTGTTGCACGAGTTCCGCCGCCCACGCTGCAAAGTCCGCGTGGTAATCGTCACCGGTAATGACCGGACCGATGCTGAACATCACCTCGTTGTCCACGGCAAACCGGTCAAGAGCCTGGATGGCTTGCAGCGACGATGTCTTCATCCAATTCGGCAGATATTCCTGCAGCGGTTGTGTTGCAATACGAAGAGTCTGAACCTCAAAGCCCTCTGCCAGGAAACTCGTGCGTGCCCGCTGCAAAAAGGTGACGGCAGCTTCGGCGTGCTCAAGCTTGACCGCGTTTTGCAGTTGAAGACCTGCAGTAATGGTCCTAATGCGAAAATTTTTCGGTGCAACCTTGGCGCCAAGCCTGGCTGCGAAGGGCCAGGCAAAACCCAGGCCCAGGAGGCCCGCGAATTCACGTCTTGAAAGATTGGCTTTCATGTGCAAGTCCTTTGGCGAAGATGCCTATCGTTTAACCTGCGCAGCAACCACGCAATCCGCCACCTTTGCCGCGATAAATTCCGCACTAATTTGATGGTCCTGGTAGTCCAGTGGAACCGGGTATGACTCCTGGCCAATTTGCAAAACCAGTGACGGAAAGCTGTAAACATCAATACTCCGCCGCAAAGCAAAGTGGCGCTCGAGTTCACGCTGGATGCCCGCACTGGCAAGATCGTCGGTGAAGCGCTGGGTATCCAGTCCGATATCCTTTGCCAGTGCGATCAGGGTACTCGCATCCGAAGGGTTCATGGCGCGCAGGTAGTAGGCGTGCTGGATGGCGTTGATCATGGCCTCCTCCGCGCCTTGCGCGGCTGCCGCCAGTACGGCCCGGCAAGCTGGGTAGGTGGAGCGGCGTGGCGCACAATTTGTCCAGAAATCGAAATTGAATTTTGTACCGAGCTCCTCAGCAATGCGCTGCCAATGGCCGGCGATCAGTTTTTGCTGTTCCATGGGCATGGCCTCGTCGCTGTCCGGTGCCAGTCCGCCAACGACATTGACCTGCTGAATGTCCTCCGGTAGCGCTTGTTGCAATGCATCCCAGGTGGGTCGGTAGCCCCAACACCAGCTGCACATGGGGTCGTGAACGTAGTACAGGATTGGCTTCATGGTGACACCTCATGCGGGCTAAAGGCTTGCGGGTCTCAAAAGAACAACAATGCCCGCGATTCAATACTCTCCCTTGCGCTCGCGTTTTTGGGTGCTGAGGAATTTGCAAAGGCGCTGTGTATTGACCGTCGTGCGACCTGGGTGGATGAATCAAAGGTTTTTATCAATACGGCCTCGTTTTTTTGTAACTTTGGAAACCAATACCAGCGGTGGGCAGGGTTCCAACTGACCAACTGCAACTCGCCGATTCTCTCTTTGGCGCGTCGTTCACTGGCGACGAGGTCTGCTGTGGCGATACTGCGGGCGTCGCAGCAGGCCAGCGGACTCGATTCAATAGGCTGATTGATCGTGCGCCACACATTGACGATGGCAAAACGTCTGCGCAGGCATTGCTCCGCCTCAGTTGGCGGCACCAGGTCGCGCAGGCGTTTCTCCGCAGAGGCGTCGGTGTAGTCATTGTGAATAACCGTGGCGGGCTCTCGGATGTTGTGCTGCTCACGCACTTGCGGTGAGTCCGAGCGCAGGGTGTGGTCGAAGATTAAGACGCGGGAGGCGCCGCTGTGGTGCAACAGAGTCTCAGTAATCTCTGCTTCATACATGTCACGATACGAGTCAAAATCGTAAAAGTCCGCCACTTGCGTGGCTTGTCTCGCGAGGGTGAAACCCTCGGCATCCAGGGTCGCGGCAGGGGAAAGTTGTCTGGCATCGTTAATGCTGACCTCCCGCTCTTCAAACTGGGCACTGATTTTCAACTGGGCCTGCGCACCCCCGGTGGATGCAAAGTAGATGGGCTTTTCACCGGTGGCTATGAGGTAACGCAGGATCGCTTTCATCGTTAGCGACGAACTCCCTCAGCCAGCGCAATGAATTGTGGAGCTTCGTCACCACAGAAGCTGAAGGCGTCACAGCCGACCTTGAACTCCTCGACACGGCCTTGGTGAATGTTGAAATAGGGGGCTAGCGTGCAACAGGTGTCGGGAACAGTCATAAGGAAATCCTTGGACGAGTACGTGACTTTGTGTTCATCATAATAGGTGCTACGGGGCTTTTGTGCTTTTTCCCCCAATAATGTTATATGCGTCCCAAAACCGGGAACTTATGAGCTTCGGCTTTCCCTAAAGATTATGAGTTCCAGCTTGCAGAGGGCAACATGCCAGTCAGGCAAGTCATAAAAGGCGTGGTTCCGGTCAAGGTTTACACCCACGACCTGGACCCAATGGCGCGTAAACAGCTCGAGGATCTGGCGCAGCTGCCGTTTATTCATCACCATGTTGCGGTCATGCCGGACGTGCATTGTGGGATCGGCGCGACCATTGGCTCGGTCATTCCAACCAAGGGGGCCATCATACCCGCAGCCGTTGGTGTGGATATCGGTTGCGGCATGATGGCCTATCAACTCGACCTCAAAGCCAAGGATTTACCGGACAATTTGCACCGCCTTCGCTTGGACATTGAATCCAGGGTGCCGCACGGCCGCACTGACCACGGTGGCAGGCGTGACCGGGGCGCGTGGGGTCACACACCACAAGGCCAGCTGGACTGGTGGGCCAAACATGGGTTCCAAGTTGTGCATCCGGGCATCGTCGAGCGTCATCCAAAGCTCATGCAAGGCCACGTCAACACCCACCGGCACCTGGGCTCCCTGGGCACCGGCAACCACTTCATCGAAGTTTGCCTGGACGAAGGCGACCGTGTGTGGGTGATGTTGCATTCAGGTTCGCGCGGTGTTGGCAATCGCATTGGCCGGTACTTCATTAAACTTGCCAAAAAAGAGATGGAACGGCATTGCATTGCCCTGCCCGACAAAGACCTGGCCTATTTGCAAGAGGGTTCGCGCCATTTTGATGATTACGTGGCTGCGGTAGGCTGGGCGCAGGATTACGCCGCAACCAACCGGGCTTTCATGATGCGGCAGGTGTTGTTAGCCATTCAATCCAGCATTAAATCCGTCGCCGCCACAGAAATGGCAGTTGAATGTCACCACAACTACGTCGCCCGGGAACGCCATTTCGGGGCGGATGTCTGGATCACGCGCAAAGGTGCTGTCAGGGCGCGCAAGGGTGATCTGGGCATCATCCCCGGCAGTATGGGCAGGCAATCTTATATTGTGCGCGGCAAGGGCAACGAGGACGCACTGCATTCATGCGCGCACGGGGCGGGCAGGCGCATGAGCCGCACCCAGGCCAGGCGGGCATTTACCGCCGAGCACCTGGCCGAGCAAACGATGGGCATCGAATGCCGCAAGGACAGTGGCGTTGTGGACGAAATTCCATCGGCCTACAAGGACATTGACCAGGTGATGGCCAATCAATCCGACCTGGTTGAAATCGTGCATACACTCAGGCAGGTAGTGAACGTTAAGGGATGAACAGCCGAGCGGTCATTCTTGACAGTGTTATGCTAAAAAGCCTTCATGCAATATACGGGCTAAAATGAGCCAAACCCAGTCACCCCTGATTACCGACCTATCCTGGGGCCGCATGACGGTCGAGGGTGTCGGTGGCGGCAAGGACTTCAAGCTGTGGCCGGGGGGTGGCCGGGCATGGGACTGGCGCGAGACCAATACCCGTCATGTGCCTGGGATCCAGCCGGGGGATGTTCAGGAGTTGCTGGAAAACGGCTGTCAGACCATCGTACTGAGCCGGGGCATGCTGCGGAGGTTGCAGACCTGCCAGGAGACGCTTGATCTGCTTGAAAACCACGGCATTGCAGTGCATGTGGCCGAAACCAGTGAGGCGGTTGAGCTCTACAACGACCTGGTGAAGCGCAAGCAAGCCGTCGGTGGTCTGTTCCACTCGACGTGTTGATGGCGTAACGCCAAACGCTGCATTCAAAGTACCATGCCAGACAAAACCGAAAGCTGGATCGAGGACTCGGATATCCTGTCTTTCTTCCCGACCTGTGTCTGGTCGATACAATCAACCCCAGCGTTCCACCAACCGCTGAATGCCCGGATTCGGGAGGCACTGGATCAGATGAATCCGGAGCTGGCGGATATTCCGCCAGCCCGGTCGTGGCAATCGGGTCAGGATCTGCAAGAGCACGAAGAATTTGCCGAGTTGTTTGCATGCGTTCTGGCCACCGCGAAGAAAATTCTTAAATTCCTGCACATCGCTTACGACGCCGTCGAGATTACGGGCAGCTGGGCTAACGTCAATGCGCCCGGGGCGGCGCATGCCATGCACAATCATCCGAACAATTATTTGAGCGGTGTTTATTACGTTCAAACCCAACCGGGCGCGGATACCATCAACTTCCACGATCCCAGGCTGCAGACCGGCATCATCAGGCCGCCGGTGACTGAGCTTTCTACGCACAATACAGACCAGGTCGTGGTCGAGGTGAGCACTGGGAAGTTGTTGATGTTCCCGGCCTGGCTAACTCACTCCGTCGCACCCAATGAAAGCGGGGAGATGCGTATCAGCATCAGTTTCAATATCATGTTCAGCCGATTTACCGAGGAGGTAAGCAAGCCGTTGTGGGGGGATGAATAGCACACGTACGAACGGCCAAAATATTTGGGATCAGGGTGAGCTAATCCGGGTTCAGCGGTTATTATCCCTGGGACTCCCGGAAAGCTTTGAGGGCCTCTTGCTGCTCAGCCGAGACCTTGGCTCCGGCGGGACGCGCATTGGTGTCATCAATCGCGGCCTGCAATCCGGGCACGTCGGCAATGATGTCCCAGTCATAGACAGCCTGACACACCGGCGCAGCGTAGACGAAGGTTTGCGCGGTCATAATGTCAGCGTAGCTGAACTCGCCACAGATATAGGGATCAAATTTGGCCAACTCAGCGAGTGCCTTGAGACCGTTCTCCAGCACCGGTTTCGCTTCCGCGACAGCCGTTTCGTTACGTTTTTCGCCAAAGAAAATTTCCGCGTAATGACGACGTCCCTGCAACTCGATATAGAGTTCAAGTATCTTCATGATCTCGCGCACCTTCGCAGCGGCGAATGGATCGGACGGCAATAAAGCCGGACTGGGTTTGGTCGCCTCAAGACAATCGAAAATGGCGCTGGTTTCCGACAAAAAGCCCTGGTCGGTTTCAATGCACGGCACTTTGCCCATTGGGCTTTTAGCCTTGAACGCGTCTTCCTGGCTTGGCATGGTGTCGACTTCCTCGAACTCCAGACCCTTTTCGAGCAATGCGAATTTCACCATGTTGAAGTAATTGCTGACTCGAAAACCATATAGTTTGAGCATGACTTTGTTCCTCTTCTGTTTATCGTTTTTATTGTACCGGAGATGGGGGGAAAATATTTGATCACCTCTGCCTGACATGGCATGAAGCGTAACCAAAATACCCCATGCACAGTTAGACACAGCAAGAAAGTCGAGTTAACTTGACTAACTGATTCTTCGATGAGGCTGCACAGACAATTTTAAAGGCTACACTGGACGGCAAACGCACAGCGCTGGACCAGTAGCCCGTCACCCATGAATCTGATTCGTCAATTCGGCATTTACTCAGTGATCGGCACGATCGCCCTGATGTCTTTACTCATTCTGCCAGCAATGATCGGTATGCTGGTTGATGAGACCAACCTGACTGAATCCCAGGCTGGATTGTCTGCCTCGATCTATTTCATGGGTGGCGCGGTCGTGGCAATATTGATGGCCCTGCGCATGCATCGGCTTGATCTTCGACGGGTGGCAACCATCGCGCTGGTGCTGGCAGCCCTGGGTGATTTGGCATCGGGTTTCATCGCCAACCAAACGGCGAGTTTCATGGTAGCCCGGTTCATTGCCGGCGTGGGTACCTGGGCTGCCTATACCGCCACGCTTGGCGCTTTTGCCCGTCTGCCGGATGCGGACCGGGGCTATGCGATGTTTGTCACCTTGCAGTTCAGCATCAGCGGACTTGGTCTGTACCTACTTCCGGTGTACTCAAGTGTGCTGGGTGTAAGCGGAATTTTTATGGTGTTGGCAACACTCGATCTGACTGGGGCGTGGCTTAGCTCCTACCTCCCGGGGCGCGCCATTGATAGTGATTCCGAGCCCCGGGGGCAGAACGAGATCCATGTCCTTTTTGCGGGGGCGACAATCCTGGGCGCCCTGGGTTTTGCAATTTTTGAAGCCGCCAATACCGCGCAGTTCACCTATGTTGAACGTCTGGGCGTGGCTCTGGAATTCACGGACCAGCAGGTTGGTACAGCACTGCTGATCGCCTCGCTGGTCGGGATACCCGGCGCGTTTTCCATCATGTTCCTGGGCGACCGTCTGGGACGAGTGGCCCCACTTAGTTTCGGCATCAGCGTGGGTGTTGGAGGCCTGTTTGTGTTGATGGAATCGAATCAGTTCAATCTATATCTGCTGGGATTATCGATGATCAGTTTCTCCTGGGCCTTCTGCCTGCCTTACATCCAGGGATTACTGGCATCGCTCGATCGCAATGGCAGTGCGGTCGCTGCGGGTTCTGCAACCGGAACCATCGGTGGTGCAATAGGGCCGGGCGTTGCGGCCCTGGTAGTGGGAGGGGGAAATTATACTGGGGTATTCATGTTCTCCAGCGCTCTATTGCTTGTTGCATTGATGAGCTTAATTGGTGCCATTCGTTATGTGCACAAACCAATGGGTGCAGCTTGAATTTTTCTGTTCCAGCCAGGACCGGCGGTGGCGGGCGACACATTCTTTGTGGCGATCCGGCCCAGAGGTGACCTGTCCGACTCGGCAAAAGCCCTTGTCTATTCTTCCTCAGCAGGCACCGGCACGGAAGCGTGATCGGCAATATACAACCAATTTCCGTCGAAGTTTTTGGCCACATCCATGTAGCGCCCTTTGATGACGACTGCGTCCCCACCACCTGCGGGTACTGCCGTGATGGTAAATAAACCCCATGCTGCCGCCAGGTCGCCGGAGACTTCCAAGTGCTCATCGGAGAGTTCAGCGGCGGTGACAGTGAATGCCTGGAAAAACCCGCCCCAGGACGCACGTACGGATTCAGGCCCGGTGCCGCTCATGCTGTCTATAGCGAAGTTGGTGGCATCAGCGGTGTAACACATAACCAGCCCCTCAATGTCGTTGGCACGCAAGGCTGCCATGAAACCCGCCTGCAGAGCCTGTGGACTATCAAATGCATCAGCGGCAGGACTGATGGCCAGAAACAAAATGAGTGTAAGCAATTTCATGTTGGTTCATTCTCCCGTGGGATGGCTCGAATAATACATTTTACAAGCAGCCGCTACTAGCTGCCATGGGCAATTCCAAATGCATCCGGCTGGTGTTGTTTCTTCCAGCGAAAACATTGAGATTCGCGGCCATACTCAAAGGCACAGACTGCTATATGGCGCGGCTTGGGAATTAGCGCCACTCGGTTGGGACCATCATCCAAAGCGGACATGGTGCTACTCTATTGGTCCTCTCAAAAAATGAATCCACGCAATTGATTGTGGTCGACAGTAGCACACATCGGAGGCAACCCTAATGACAGTATTGCCACACCAAAGGCATGAAATCAGATGAAACTCCACTTAAACAAATTGTGCTTTCCCGCCATTTACCTGGTGATGGCCGCAATTATTAGTACAGGTACGTGCTGGGGTGCGGAATCATCGCCGCTACTCGGTCAGATCGACTTTCCAAACTCAGGGTCTGAGCAAGCGCAGCCTCATTTTATAGAGGGTGTACTTTACTTGCATAACTTCGAATACGAACAGGCCCGAACGTCTTTCAGACGTGCCCAGCAAGTCGATGATGATTTCGCTATGGCATATTGGGGCGAGACAATGACCCATCACCAATCGATTTGGGGGGTACAGGATCAAGCAGCAGGCGAGACTGTACTTCGGAACCTTGGCAGCACGCCAGAAGCGCGTGCAGCCAAGGCTCCAACGCCGAGAGAGAGGGCTTATCTACGGGCGATTGAGCTGCTCTTTGGTACGGTTGACGAGTCTAAGGGTCGCAACAAGTCTAAACGCGAAATCTTGTATAGGGAAGCGATGCGGCAGCTTCACGAAGCGTATCCGGAGGATCATGAAGCTACCAGCTTCTATGGTCTCTCGATTCTCGGTGCTGGAAAAATGAACCGCGACTTCGTGACTTACATGCGGGCGGCTGGGATTCTCATGGAAGTCTGGGACGCAAATCGAATGCACCCAGGTGCAGCACACTACCTCATCCATGCATTTGATGACCCGACCCACTCGCCGCTTGGTCTGCCGATGGCCCTCGCGTATTCGAAAATTGCGCCCGCGGGCGCCCACGCTCAACACATGACGTCGCATATATTCCTCGGCTTAGGAATGTGGGAGGAAATGGTAACTGCAAACGAAACCGCTTTTAAAATTGAAGTGAATGGTACCGATGAGTGGTCTCGTGAAGCGTCTCACTATGTGCATTGGCTGCACTACGGCTATCTGCAGCAGGGCCGCTATCGTCAGGCCGAGAGGCTCTTGGAGACAGCGCGAGACCGACTCCACAAAAATTCTTCGGCTCGCGAACGTGGATACTACGGAACACTGTATGCACGGCACCTTTTAGAGACTGGCGCTTGGGATTCCATGGAACGGTGGGTAGCCCCTGCGGGTATAGATATCCCGAGTACTAACTTCTAT
>JADFKH010000214.1 GCA_022565025.1 Pseudomonadota bacterium | reverse complement strand
GACGTTTTCCCCATTGGGATGATTCCGGAGAGATTTGATGTCATCGAAGGGCCCATCCAAAAAGGATTACACAAAGTGGGTAAATCCCTTACACAATACGATATTGCACCGTTTGTGACTTGCATTATGGGGGATGATATCGAAGCGTGCCGACTGCCGGTTAAAGGCAATATGGCGCTGTACATTGGCGGCATGGGCGCACGCGACAAGAACTTTTACAACGATTATGTCAAGGCGCTGGGCTATGCAGATGCAGCCGTCAAGATTCAGGATCTGTATCTCTCAGGCAAGAAAGATCAAGCCATGGCCGCAGTACCGGATGAGTTGGTCGATGCCTGTGCCCTGGTTGGCCCTAAAGAGCACATAAAGGAACGACTTCAAGTCTGGAAACAAGCCGGTATTGATGGCCATGTGAGCAGCATGTTGATTGGCTCGACGCAAGCCGAAGCGCTCGAATTAATCGCCAGTGAACTCCTGTGAAGATGCGGTAGATCATGACCCGCTGCTTCAAGTTGTTCTCTCCCAACTGTTCTGACCCAAGCTGTTGTCTGTCATTTGATAAGTTGGGTGTACTACACTGGATTTAGGAGTGTATTCATGGCCCATGACACGCCGCTGAGCGGCGCCAATGCCAATTATCTGGATGCTCTGTACGAGCAGTTTTCACAGGATGCCAACAGTGTCGGTGCTGACTGGCGGGACTATTTTACCGCCCTCGATAAACAAGCTGTTGCAACACCCAGCGCTGCGCCCACCCGGCCGGCGACCGCCAACGGCGGCCTCGCCGAACACCTTTCCAGCCATGAAGAGGAACAAGTCAAAGTCATTGAGCTCATCAGCGCGATGCGCTACCGCGGGCATCGCCACGCGGACCTGGATCCTTTGCATCTGGTTGAGCGGCCCCCCGCACCAGACCTGGACTTGAGCTACTATGGATTCACCGATGCGGATCTGCACAAACGGTTCTACACCAGCAGCCTGTTCGGCCTCGGCAATGAAGCCACCCTTGAGGAAATATACTCGCTGTTACACAGTACCTATTGCGGCTCTATCGGCACCGAACTGGGTCATATCACCTCCAACGAACAGAAACGCTGGGTTCAGGAATACCTGGAAACCCACCGCGGCCGTCCCAAGTTCGATACCGAGAAAAAACGCGACATCCTCAATCGGACTACCGCGGCGCGCAAACTGGAGGATTACCTGCACCGCAAGTATGTCGGCCAAAAGCGCTTTTCACTGGAAGGGAGCGAAAACTTCATCCCTGCGCTGGACGAAGTCATTCAATGCGCTGGCGCGGATGGGGTTGAGGAAGTCATTATCGGGATGGCCCACAGGGGGCGGCTGAACGTCCTGGTCAATATTCTCGGCAAGCACCCGAAAGTGCTGTTCGGTGAATTCGAAGGCAAAATTGATGTCGGCGATGGCGCCGGCGATGTGAAATACCATCTCGGCTTTTCCTCGGATATCAAAACCCCCGGCGGCCCCGTTCACCTGGTGCTGGCTTTCAATCCATCCCACCTGGAAATCATCCACCCGGTGGTAGAGGGATCGGTACGCGCACGCCAGGATCGGCGCAATGGCCTCGGAAGCAAATATGTGCTGCCCATTGTCGTGCACGGCGATGCCGCCTTGGCCGGTCAGGGGGTGGTCATGGAAACCCTGAACTTGTCTGAGACCCGCGGCTACCGGACCGGGGGCACGGTCCACATTGTCATCAATAACCAGATTGGATTCACCACCAGCGATCCCCTGGATTCCCGATCCACACTGTACTGTACCGACGTGGCCAAGCTGGTCCAGGCGCCCATCTTCCATGTCAACGGCAACGATGCCGAAGCCGTGGTGTTCATTTCCCGCCTGGCCCTGGAATTCAGGACCCGTTTCAAGAAAGACGTGGTTATAGATATTGTTTCCTTCCGGCGCTGGGGGCACAACGAGGCCGACGAACCCTTCGCCACCCAGCCCTTGATGTACAAGAAAATTAGTCAGCAAAAGGGCCCGCGTAAGGTCTACGCCGAACAACTGGAAGCCCAGGGGGTTATCCAACCTGGAGAAGGCGAGCAAATGAGCGAAGACTATTTCACGGCCCTGGAGCGTGACCAGGTGATGTCGCGGGAACTGGTCGAAACCAACAACGCCTACATCGTCGACTGGTCCCCATATTTGCATACCCATTGGCGTGACGCCTACGATTCCGCCATCAGCATTGAAGATGTGGAAGAGCTTGGCACTCGCCTGTGCCGGTACCCGGATCACTTTGAATTACACCGTTCCGTCAAACGGGTCACCGATGCGCGGCTCGAAATGGCCCAGGGCAAGAGGCCCATGGACTGGGGCTTTGCCGAGAATCTGGCCTACGCCAGCATTATCCGCGACGGACACCCGGTACGATTATCCGGCCAAGATTCCCAGCGCGGCACATTTTTCCACCGCCACGTTGTTTTGCACGACCAGCTTGCCGGCGGCACCTGGACACCACTGGAGAATTTGTTCGAGGGTCAACCGACTTTCAGGGCCATCAACTCCCTGCTGTCGGAGCTGGCGGTACTCGGCTTTGAATACGGATACAGCGCCTCAGAGCCAAATGTGCTGGTCATCTGGGAATCCCAGTTTGGTGATTTTGTTAATGGCGCCCAGGTGGTGATCGACCAGTTCCTGAGTTCTTCGGAGTCCAAATGGTCGCGGTTCAGTGGCCTGGTCCTGCTCCTGCCCCACGGTTATGACGGGATGGGTCCGGAACATTCCTCGGCCCGGCTGGAGCGTTTCCTGCAATTGTGCGCGAAGGACAACATGCAGGTGGTCAACCCCACCACCCCGGCCCAGATGTTTCATCTGCTGCGCCGGCAGATTCTGAGGAATCACCGTACGCCCCTGATCGTGATGAGCCCGAAAAGCCTGCTCCGCCACCGGGCCTGTGTCTCGACTCGCGAGGACTTGACCCGTAACGGCTTCCAGCTGGTTATCGATGATGTGGACAAGCTTGAGCCGGCCAAGGTCACCCGCCTGGTGCTGTGCAGCGGCAAAATTTTCTACGATCTTCTGGAAAAACGCCGCGAACATGAACTCAATCACATTGCCATTGCCCGCATAGAACAGCTCTATCCATACCCGCGTGAGGAAATCCGCGCGCTGCTGGCCAGATATGCCAATGCCAAAGAGATCTGCTGGGCACAGGAAGAGCCGCGTAATCAGGGCAGCTGGTTTTTCATGCTGTCGGGCCGCCATCTGTTGGGTGATATAGATAAAGAACATCGTACCGTGTACTATGCCGGGCGGGATTATTCAGCCTCTCCAGCCGTGGGTCACATGAAATTACACCTGCAACAACAACGTGCTGTGGTTGAATCCGCCTTGGGCTTTGATCAACAGCAAACAGTCAAATTACGCAAACACGCCTGACACCCTGGCGGCCATTCAATCACCCACGGGGATACCAACGTGAGCATCGAAGTCAAAGTGCCAACCCTCCCGGAATCTGTACCGGACGCAACCCTACTGGACTGGAAAAAGCAGGTCGGTGAGGCCGTTGCGCAGGACGAAATCCTGGTGGAGCTGGAAACCGACAAAGTGGTTCTGGAAGTCCCCGCTCCCGAGGGGGGTATCCTCACGGAAATACTCAAAAATACCGGTGACATCGCCGTCGTTGACGATGTACTGGGGCGTATTGATACCAGCGCCGCTGCCAGTCCGCCCGCAAGTCCCGCCACTGCCGCAGCAGCACCACCGGCAACAAGCACCAGCTTGGCGGCAACGCAAAGCACTGCCCTCAGCCCAGCGGTACGCAAGTTGGTGGAAGAAAACCAACTGGATCCGGCCGCTATCACCGGTAGCGGCAAGGGTGGCCGCCTGACCAAGGGCGATGTCTTAGCGCACCTAAAAAGCCAACAGGCCGTAACGCCCGCGCTTGTTCAGGCTCCCGCTGCCACACCATCAATGCCTTCTGTGACGGCACCCGCCAGACGCCCTGGTTCACGTGAAGAACGCCGGGAACCCATGTCTCGCCTGCGCCAGCGTATCGCTGAACGCTTGCTCGAAGCACAACAAACCTCAGCGATTCTCACCACCTTCAATGAACTCAATATGGAACCGGTGCTGTCCCTGCGTAAGCGGCATAAGGATCTGTTCGAAAAGACCCACGGCGTGCGGCTCGGTTTCATGTCCTTTTTTGCCAAGGCCGCGGTCGCGGCACTCAAGCGTTTTCCGGCGGTCAATGCCTTTATTGAGGGCACCGATTTCGTCTATCACGATTATTGTGATATCGGCATCGCCGTGGGATCGCCGCGGGGCCTGGTGGTACCCGTCTTGCGCAATGTCGAGGACATGTCTTTTGCCGACATTGAAAAAACCATCGCTGATTTTGGCGCCCGTGCGCAAACCGGCAGTATCGGTCTCGAGGAGATGCAGGGCGGCACGTTCACCATTTCCAATGGCGGGGTGTTCGGCTCGATGCTGTCCACCCCGATTCTGAATCCGCCACAAAGCGCCATCCTCGGCATGCACAAAACCCAGGATCGGCCCGTGGTCGTCGATGGTGAAATCGTCATCCGACCGGTTATGTACCTGGCCCTGTCCTATGATCACCGCATCGTTGATGGTCGCGAAGCGGTCTTGTTCCTGGTCACCATCAAGGATGCC
>JADFKH010000213.1 GCA_022565025.1 Pseudomonadota bacterium | reverse complement strand
CGGAAATACTAGATTCGAAGGGTCAAAATCTGCAGTCAGCACACCGGTTACAACACTGCCATCCTTATTGGTTGCAGGTGCAACGGGTGCGGCCAGAACATTGGTTACGAAAAAAGGTGTGAAGAGAAGCAGGATCAGGCGCTTAATCATTCAATAGGTCCCCGTGAAAGTGCAGAGCTGATTCAGCGCCACCCGGAAGCTCCGGCAGGCGCAGCAATTGTATGATTTCAGGACTGAAGAAACTTTTCAAGCAGGTTCTTCATGTGCTGCTTGGAATAACAACCAAGACTGCATGTTTCCAATTATCCTTCAATCATACGACACCGCACGTAAAAATCACAATCTCGGCAGAGCTGGGGTCAGAGTAAAGTGCCAGAGTAACTACTCTGGCACTTTACTCTGACCCCACCTTTTCTGACCCCACCTTTTGCTTTTTTCGCGGAATATAAAGGTCTGTAATGGTGCCGTCGAAGACTTCCGCCGCCATGGAGATGCTCTCTGACAGGGTTGGATGAGGGTGTATGGTCAGGCTGATGTCTTCGGCTTCGCAGCCCATTTCAATGGCCAGGGCGCACTCTGAAATCAGTTCGCCAGCGTTGAGGCCGGTAATTCCGGCGCCGATGATCCGACCGGTCGATCGGTCGAATATCAACTTGGTAAAGCCCTCACTGCGATCCATGCCAAGCGCGCGGCCGCTGGCAGCCCAGGGAAATTTGCCGACCCCGTAATCCAGGCCATTTTCTTTCGCTTCACCTTCGGTTACTCCCACCCATGCCACTTCCGGATCAGTGTAGGCCACCGAGGGAATGACCCGGGCATCGAAAGCGCTTTTCAGGCCGGCGCAGACTTCAGCGGCTACCTTGCCCTCATGGGTGGCCTTGTGTGCGAGCATCGGCTGACCGACCACATCACCAATCGCAAAGATGTGGGACACATTGGTGCGCATCTGGTGATCAACTGGGATATAACCCTTGCTGGTGACTTTGACACCGGCTGTTTTCGCCTTGATTTTTCCGCCATTCGGTGTGCGGCCAACCGCAACCAGCACGCGGTCGAAATTTTCAACGCCGGAATATTTGCCTGCAAAGTGTGCCACCAGACAATCGTCGGCAACATCCACCCGGGTGACCTTGGTTTCGAGGTGAATGGCTTGATAACGCTTGGCGATTCTTCTGTGCAAGGGTTTAACCAGGTCCGCATCCGCACCCGGCATCAACTGCGACATCAACTCGACGACGGTGATCTTACTTCCCAGCGCCTGGTACACGCAGGCCATCTCAAGACCAATGATGCCTCCGCCGATCACCAGCAGTTGTTGTGGGATTTCCTCCAGTTCCAGCGCGCTGGTTGAATCCATAAGGCGGGGATCGCCCCAGGGCAGGCCGGATAATTCGAGTGACTGGGAACCGACGGCGATGATCGCCTGGGCGAAGCTGATTGCCCCTTTGCTTGCACTGCTGCCTTCGCTGCCGTCGACAGAAATTCCGTGTGGACCGGTGAAGGCAGCCACCCCCTGGATAAACTCCACTTCGCGCTTCTTTGCCATGCCGGCGAGTCCGACGGTCAGTCTGCCGACTAGCTGGTCTTTGAAGTCACGCAACTTGTCAAGGTCAATGCTGGGCTTACCGAAACTGATGCCATGCTCTTCCATGGCCGCTGCCTCATCAATCACCCTGCCGGCATGCAAGAGTGCTTTTGAGGGAATGCAACCAACGTTAAGACAGACACCACCCAGCGCCGGGTAACGTTCGATCAGCGCAACTCGCAAACCCAGGTCAGCGGCACGAAACGCAGCCGTGTATCCTCCCGGCCCGGAGCCCACCACCACGACATCGTAATCAAACTTTCCGGAGACCCTGGTTTCAATGCTGTCACTCATCCTGTATCTTCCCTGCTTGTTCTGCCTAAAGCGTCAACCTTCTCAGGTCTTCCAGGCAACTGACCAGATAGCGGGAAAAATGCGCTGCTTCCGCACCATCGATGACCCGGTGATCGTAGGAAAGCGACAGCGGCAAAATCAGCCTCGGCTTAAACTCACTGCCATTCCACACGGGCATCATCCGCGACCGGGCAACACCAAGTATGGCGACTTCCGGAGCGTTAATGATCGGCGTAAAGGCGGTTCCCCCAATGCCACCCAGGCTGGAAATGGAAAAACAACCACCCTGGATGTCCTGTGGTTTGAGCTTGTTCTCCCTGGCCCTGCCACTGACTTGCGCCATCTCCGCCGCGAGTTCCATGATGCCCTTGCGTTCGCAATTGTGGATCACCGGCACTACCAGGCCGTTGGGAGTGTTCACCGCGATTCCAATGTTGAAATACTTCTTGAAGATCAGGGTTTCGCCATCACTGTCGAGAGACACATTGAACTGCGGGAATTTCTTCAATGCGGCAACGGTGGCCTTGATAAGGAATACCAACGGTGTCAGTTTGAATCCCAGGGCAATGGCTTCGGCGGTGTTGTCCTTGCGAAAGGCTTCCATATCCGTGATATCCGCCTCGTCATGGTGGGTGACGTGGGGAATGCTCACCCAATTGCGGTGCAGGTGTCCGGCGGAAAGCTTCTTGATGCGGGAAAGAGCCTTTCTTTCGAATTCGCCATACCGGCTGTAGTCGACTTGGGGTAACTTGGGGAAATTAAAACCAAGTCCGCCAAACCCCGCACTTGCACTGCTGCTCATCACAGTTTTCACATACGCTGAAACATCTTCCCTGATGATACGTCCCTTGTTGCCACTGCCCGTCACCGTTGCCAGGTCAACTCCCAATTCGCGGGCAAAACGCCGGATGGCCGGGCTGGCGTAAGGCACAGTGGATGAATCTACCGCCGGAGCACTTGAGACCACTTGCAGCGGCGCTTCCGGCCTTGCCGCTGGCGCGGGCTGTTCCGTTATGGGCTGGCTGGCTGGTGCCGGGGCCGGCTGTTCAACTTTCTCTGCTTGCTTTTCCTTGTCCCCACTTTTGTTTACTTCATCGGAAACCTCCAGCACCGCGACGATGTCTCCCTCGGATACCGTGTCATCAAGCTTGAGCTTCATTTCACGGATCACACCGGCAGCCGGGGATGGTATTTCCATGGTGGCTTTATCACTTTCCAGGGTGACCAGTGAATCTTCCATCTTGACTTGATCACCCACAGTTACCAGGATTTCGATCACTGGGATGTCTGAGAAATCACCGATATCCGGCACCCTGATTTCAATCGTATTGCTCACATTCAACTCCGTTTTTTCTCAAACCCGAATTGACATTGAAACCTGATCACAGCTTCACCGAGTTTATCTTGTCGGGATCGATACCCAGCTTCGAGCGGGCAGACAACAAGTCACCCTGGCTGAGCAGCCCCTGTCGAAATAGGGCATAGAGAGCCGCATAAGCGACATTGTGACGATCCACTTCAAAGAAACGGCGCAGTTTTTCGCGAGTATCGGACCGGCCGAAGCCATCCGTGCCAAGTACGATGTAATCTTGTGGCAGAAAACCACGAATCTGGTCCGCGAAAGCCCGGACATAGTCCGAAGCAGCCACTACCGGGCCCTGCCGGTCACGCAGACAAGCCGTTATCCAGGGAATCCTTGATTCTTTTTCCGGATTCAGCCGGTTCCAACGAGTGCAATCCACTCCATCGCGGCGCAATTGAGTGAAACTCGTTGCGCTCCAGATATCCGAGACAACGCCAAAATCCTGCTCAAGCATGTTGGCTGCCGCGATCACTTCACGCAAAATTGTTCCCGAACCCAGCAACTGCACCCTGCGGTCACCATCCGGACCCTGCCTGAAAAGATACAGTCCATTACGAATGCCTTCCTCAGCGCCTTCGGGCATCTCCGGATGGGTGTAGTTTTCGTTCATCACCGTGATGTAGTAATAAATATCCTCCTGCTCCTGGTACATACGCCTCAGGCCATCCTGGATGATCACGGCTAATTCGAAACTGAATGTCGGGTCGTATGAAACACAGTTCGGCACCATACCCGCCATCATGTGACTGTTGCCGTCTTCGTGTTGCAGACCTTCGCCATTGAGCGTGGTGCGTCCCGCGGTCCCACCGATCAGGAAACCCCTGGCCCGCATGTCGCCGGCCGCCCAGCACAGGTCACCGATGCGTTGAAACCCGAACATGGAATAGAAGATGAAGAACGGGATCATGGCGACACCGCTGCCGGAGTAACTGGTGGCCGCGGCTATCCATGAAGACATGGCGCCGGCCTCGGTGATGCCTTCCTGCAGGATCTGGCCCTTCTTGTCCTCCTTGTAGAACATCAACTGGTCTGAATCCACCGGGGTATAAAGCTGCCCCACCGATGAATAAATACCCAGCTGGCGGAACATACCCTCCATGCCAAAAGTTCGTGCCTCGTCCGCTACGATGGGCACGATGCGTTCAGCTATGTTTTTATCCCGCAACAGGATTGTAAGTGCACGGACAAAACACATGGTCGTGCTGATTTCCCGGTCACCGCTGGCCTTGAGTAATGGTTCAAAAACCTCGATGCCAGGCGTTTCCAGCGGCTTCGGGTTGGGGCGGCGTTGGGGGAGCGGACCGCCGAGTTCCTTGCGCCGTTCCAGTAGGTACTTAACTTCCTCACTGTCAGGACCTGGATGGTAGTAAGGCACATTTTCCAGATCCTCATCCGCAATCGGCAAACCGAAGCGGTCCCGAAACTGGCGGATTGAATCGACGTC
>JADFKH010000212.1 GCA_022565025.1 Pseudomonadota bacterium | reverse complement strand
GGTAAGGGTGCTTCAGGAAACTGGCAGGCAGTGGCATAACGGACATGCAGATATCCCAGCGCATAGTTGATGCGCTGCCATGGGGTCAACTGGAGCTCACGCCGTAGCTGTTCCGCGCCAAACGGGCCATTGGGATCGCCGGCCAGTTCAGCACTTCGCACCGTGGTTTCCGACAGGTCCGCCAGGCCGGCAAGGCAACGATCAAACTGCTTGCGGCTCAGCGAGGTTTCGCCGTCCGGACCGGTGGCCGCTACAATGCTGGTACAGATATTGATTTCCTTGGTAATTCGTTTTCTGACCGGCTGATCAAAATAAAAATTCATGTCGGGGATCATCAACACCAACTGGGCGAAGGCATCGGCCAGTTCCCGCTGTAAATAAGTCTTTCTTGCAGCATCGAGCGAACCAAGCTGCAGGTTCTGGACAATATCAAATGCCGCAGCCAGGATGGCGTTGATGCGTGGGTCTGTATCCGAAAAACCCCTGGCGAAAACATTTGAAAGCTGTGGTAGCAGTTCCGCCAATACTCGTGGCAATTCGCCAACAACCACCACGTACTGTGATTCTGAAGTTGAATCTGTTGCAACCAGCGTGTGCTCAGCCAGAAGCATTTCCATCACGACCCACAACAAGGTTTCGGCAAATGCCAGGAACTTGTTTTCATGCAGGCCGTCCACGGCGGTCGCCAGGCGCAGCAATTGAGCGGCCTCCCTGGCGCTGGTGTTATCCAGTTCCGGAATCGCCATGAGCAGCCTGTAGCGCAACTGTTGCAAACGCAGCGTATCGGGAGCTCCCGCGTGCATGACTGATGCAGCCAGGATCTGGAAACTCTCCAGCGCCTGCTTGATGGGATCGCTGCTTTCCTCTTCCCCGGCAGGTGAAAATTCCACCTCCATCGAGGATTTAGCCAAGCCGGCGTCAATCCGGACCACCAGGGCCAGCCAATGCTCATCTCCCGCCGCCCTGGACAACAGATCCTGCCAGGTGCGAGTTGACCGTGATTCCAAGCGCATGAGCACTTCAGGCAACAAGGCGGCAGCCAGCCGTTCATCGCCGCGATCGAATAACTGCCGAATCAGGACTGTTGTGTCCGGACCCTGTGGTGAAACCAGGGACGATGGGGTAATCTGGTGCTGATCCAGCTCCAGCAGTACAAACCAGGAAGCGGGATCCATCGCGGAACTGCGCACCGGCAAATGGGGGAAACGTGCGGTAAGCTGATCCAGCCAGGCACGTTCATCCTGCCAGCGGGTTTCCAACTGTCCCGAGGCAGCAGGATCTTCCAGCAGATGGTCAACCACGACCATGGTCAGCAGTGCTTCCAAGCGCGAGGCCTCATGGGAAAGGGACGCTGCGAGATGTTCCATACCAGGTAGTTCCCCAGACAGACCGTTGGGCAACTCAACCGGGTTTTCATCGAGTGTTTCCGCCTGGGCCGGCACTGCAAAGGACAACGCAAGCACCAGCAGAATTACTCGGGTCTTCTTATATCCAAGCTTGTGTTCGGATTTGATAATGGATTGACTCACGCGTAGTTTTTACCGTTTTTACTGATGCAAAATAGGGACTGGATTTCGTTATACTACGCGATGCTCGCCTCAGCGAAAATAAGCCAGGGCGCCAAGCAACAATTTTTTGCACCTGTAGCACTGTTTTGGTGCAAGCGTTAACAGGCCACCAGGAAATTTATGCTCTCCAAATTACTCATCATTACGACCGGCGGAACCATCGACAAAATCTACTTTGACGACGAGAGCGATTACCAGATTGGTGAGTCGCAGATCAGCCAGATTCTGTCTGCCATGCATGTTGCTTTTGCATTCGAAGTCAGGTCCGTGATGCGCAAAGACAGCCTGCACATGGAGGACAAGGATCGGAAACTCATCCACGATGTGGTCTCAGCAGCCAAAACCCGCCATGTTCTAATCACCCACGGCACAGACTCGATGGTGGAGACCGCGACCGTCCTGCAAGACTTGCCAGACAAGACCATCGTGCTCACCGGCGCACTCAACCCGGCCCGCTTCAGGGATTCCGATGCAATTTTCAATATTGGTTGCGCTGTAGGCGCCGCTCAGACCCTGCCGCCTGGTGTTTACATCACGATGAACGGTATGGTCTGGGACCCTGCCCATGTACGCAAGAACCGCCGCAAAAATTGCTTCGAATACGTGTAGGAATGTGCCTTGCGCGCTCCTACATCACAGCATCTTGACTGCGTGAATCACCAGGCCCACGAGGCCACCAACCAACGTCCCGTTAATCCGGATAAACTGCAAGTCGTGGCCTATGGCCAGCTCCACCCGGTAAGAGGTGTCAGCGGCATTCCAGCTCTTGACGGTATCACTGATCAGGCTGGCGATCGCGTGGCGGTTCTCAGCCACTACGGAAACTGCAGATTCCACCAGCCAGCCGTTTACCCAGGACTGCATGTCTTCGTCCTGTTCCATTTCTTCAGCCAGTCCGGTCAGCAACTGGCTTAACTGCTGCCGGATCACTGATTCGGGGTCTTCCAGGTCTTTCTCAAGACTGGATGCCAGGTCGGTCCAGAGCTGAAACAGGTATCCCTGCAGGTCTTCATTGTTCAGCAATTCCCGCTTCAGTTGCTCTGCCCTGCGCTGGTATTGTGAAGAATTTTGCAGCTCATGGACCCAGCGCTTCATCCAGTCATTGAAATCACCCCGCATCGGGTGGTCCGGATCCAGTGACATCTCCAGCAGCAGGGTCTCGATCCGGTCCAGCATCTGCACGACGATCCGGTCATCGACAAAACCGGGCAGCCACCAGGGGCTCTCTCTTTGCACATTTCCACGGATGATGTCACGGTGATCATGCAGCAACACGATCGCATACCTGAGGGATTGGGTTAAAACCTGCTGGTGGCGGCCGTCCTCTACCAGCCAATCCAGAGTACGCCCCAGTAACCGGGCCACATTAATCCCGGACAACTGCCGGCTGCCCAGCCGGCTAATGAAATGCCGCACACGTTCCTCGTGCAAAGCGCCCAGCATCCAGCGGAAAAAACTGATGCCCAGGTCGACGACCCGGTCATGACCCCGTGGCGTCTTGAGCCAGATTGCGGTATTTTTAGCTAGATTGACCGATTGCAATTTGACCCGGACCACCTCGGAGTGGAGAAAGTGCTCAGCCACAAAAGCCGCCATGCTCTCGCCGATATCGTTCTTGCGGTGGGGAATAATAGCCGTATGGGGTATCGGGATACCCAAGGGATGGCGGAAAAGAGCAACCACCGCGAACCAATCAGCCAGCGCCCCCACCATACCTGCTTCAGCGAATGCATTTAACCACTCAACCCAGCTTGCAGGCCGGTGGAGCGTAAACAGGAACAGAATCACCATCAGCGCCAACAACATCAGCGGCAAACGCTTCATCCTCCGCAAACGAGTAATCTTTTCCTGCTCGCCCACGACAGGCAATGGCTTTACACCGGCCTCAATGATGGATTTGGCCAACGATCAGATCCCTCCACTTTATCCAGCTGCGATAAAAACGCCCGCATGTTATGCGTTGCCGGCTCACGATAACCCAGATTCACATAATGATATCCAATCATTAGGCCAATCTGCGATACTCTTCATAATTTGTTATATAAAACAATTAATTACTATATGTTCAGACGATTTATCACTTCTAATATCGATCAAACCTGTCCATATAGCACACCTGGTAGCACACCTGTGCACTTGTTTGCCAACTATTTTTCATGATTCTCTGAGCGTATTCACCAAATTACGGAGGAATTCGCTGAATCCCGCCATTCGGACACTATCACTCAACAGCGACAGCCTAAATGAGGGGTAGTTCTTAACTGGCGATAGGTTTGTCCCGATGATGGGTTCAATCTGATTTCGGAGCACGGTGATCTTGTTCTCATTCCACCCGAGTTTCCTGAGGCCCGACAAATAGACATAAAACTGGTCCTCCGAGACCGCCGCAATCTTATTGCCGTCCAGACCAAGCATGAGTTCCTTGCCACCGAAACTTACCGCACATTCATCAAGTTTTCCGATCTCATTCATAACTGCAAGCAAATCCCCCCGAACCATTCTCAGGGTTGGATCTTTAACGAGCGCCAACCACTCTTCTTCATTGATACTCGCTCGCTGGATCTGAGTCACCGTGGATAGCAAAGATGCTGCCTTCACGATCCCGAGCATGAATTCGGTCTCACCCGTTTTGAATCTCCGAATCTCAACACAACAAATAGGGACCTTTTGTTTTCTGAGATAATCAACAAGCACAAGCGCTCTCTGCTCCAATCGATTGCCGACTATGACCAAAATCGGCCCCTTGGATCGTGACGACAGTCCCGCAGTGATACGGCGCTTCAGTTCCTCCGCCGTTAGTGGCTGGCAATCCTTCCGCCTCGATAATGCATTGTTCATCGCTCCGACAACACCGCTGACTTCATCATCGCGATAATATTCCTCACCCAGTGACATCACCCACTCTGCGTCCCAGGTTGTCTCAATTCGTGATGAATATTCCAGAACCTGCGCAACAACATCTCGCCGCGCCTCGGGGTTTTGAATCAGCTTACATTCAATGATCAGAAGTCGACCCGCGTCGTCGAGAAACAGTAAATCCATTTGACCGACAGCAGTATTCATAATTAGTAAAATAAATCCTGTCACTGACAGCAGTGCAATAATTATTAAGCGTTTCATAAACCCTCCGGTATTATTTT